>JAUSPL010000428.1 GCA_030656535.1 Gemmobacter sp. | reverse complement strand
CCGAGAGGTTCTGAACACACTGACCGTCGAAGGCCTGCTGACGCGCAATCCCACGACACGGGCGCTGTGCGTCACCCGGCCAAGCCAGGACAAGATCAGCGAAATCTATCGTGTGCGCCGCCTACTTGAAACCGGCGGGGTGACAGCCTTTGCCGATTGTGACGATCAGGCCCTGGACCCGCTGGTTGCGGCGACGAACAGACTCGTCGATGCCATCGACACCGGCGACTATCTGCTGCTTGTCGCATGTGACATCGACTGCCATGTCGAACTGGTGGCGCTCTCAGGATCCTCAGACCTGACAGAGTTTTACGCGCGCCTGTTGGCCAAGTTGCAGTTGGCGATGGCGGATGTCAGCCGATCACCGGATTACGATCTGCGTGCCTTGCGCGACGATCATCTGATGTTTGTCGCGCTATTGCGCAGCCGCCGGATCGAGGAAGCAAAAGCCATCATTCTGGACCGCCTCAATAGCGCAGAGACAAAGCTTCTTGCTGCGGTTGCGGGATAGACCGCAGCCCCTGTCACCCCCTCGTCCGGGCGCTGGCCGATCTGGCCATTGCGCGCGGCGCCTCTCACTTCACCCGCAATTCGCCCGGACCAAGACGGACAGACTACTGTTCTGTTCGGCCGTCCACAGGGGCGATGGGCAGCGCGATGTCGACGGCTACGACCGCACGAGCGGGCAAAGGCATCGTTCAGGTCTTTGGCACCATGTCATCCTGACATCCGACATGCGCAGGAAGCGGCAGCACAAGACATCCACGCAGAAATGGCGCGACGGACTGGGTCGGCTATCTTCCGATCCCCTCATAAAATCCGGCCAGGCTGCTTTTGATTGGTCGGTCTGCCGGGCCGTGAGCAAGCTTTGCCGTGCAGAGTTGGGCGCCCAAAAGGGCTGAACCAACGGTTCAAACCACAGGCCAAACGGACCAGGCCACCCCTGACCAGCCGTCCCAGATGATAATTCTTGTTCCAGCATTTGAAACATGATCGACAAGTTTGCGGTGTCATGCTCATATACCGTTAGAAAAAATCACAGGGAGCCCAACATGAGAACCTTTGAATTCAGCCTTAGCCGGCGGTCCTTCCTGGGCTCGGCTGCAGCGATACTTGCGTTGCAAGGCGGCATGGCCCGCGCGCAATCCAAAGACCGGGCCATGGTCATCGCGCGCCCGACCGATGCCCGCACACTGGACCCGGCGATGGACACGTCGGACATTGGTCGCGGGGTGTTCAAGAACATCTTCGACCAGTTGATCGACATCAAGGGCGACGGGTCTGTTGACGCGGGCCTGGCCGTGTCGTGGACCACCAATGATGATGCCTCGGAGTGGGAATTTGTCCTGCGTGAAGGTGTGAGGTTCCCTGATGGATCGACGCTTGCCGCCGAGGATGTGCTGTTCAGTTTCGAGCGGATCATGACCAGCGAAACCTCGCCCATGAAAACCTATACCCGCCTGATCAAAGACGTGACCTCGCCCGGCCCGATGACCGTGCGGTTTACCCTGTCGGAACCCTTTACCCCGTTCTTGCGCCAGCTGAGCCTGGTCCCGATCGTGCCGAAATACGCCTATACCGACACCACCCGCGACTTTGCGGTCGAGGCCATCGGGTCCGGACCTTACCGGATTGTCGAATGGGTCCGCGATGACCGGATGGTCTTCACGGCCAATGACGATTACTGGCGCGGTGCCCCGGCGATCAAGGATGTGATCTTGCGCCCGATCCCTGCCGACACGTCGCGCGTTGCGGCCCTGCTGTCGGGCGAGGTGGACGTGATGCCTGCGCTGCCGCCGTCTTCGCTGAGCCAGCTTGAGGGAAATCCCGATCTGGACATCCAGACCATCGCGTCGAACCGGATCATCTATCTGGCCAGCAACGTGCGCCATCCGCTTTTGTCGGATATCAAGCTGCGTCAAGCCATTGATCTCGCGATCAACCGCGAGGCCATTGTCAGCCGCTTGCTGCGCGGGTCGGGCAAGGCCGAAGGGCAACTGGTTGCGCCATCGGTGTTTGGCTATGATCCCTCGATCGGACCGGTCCAGCAGGATGTGGACGCAGCCAAGGCGCTGGTTGCGGACTCAAGCTATGACGGCTCGTCGATTCCGCTGCAATACGCCAGCAACCGCTTTCCCTTCGCATCCGAGGTCGCACAGGCCATCGCCGGATTCCTGAACGCGATCGGTATCAAGGTCGAGCTTCAGGGCATGGAATATACAGCAATGTTCCCGCTTTGGGCCAATATGGAACTGTCGGCGCTGCACCTGTTCAGCTTTGGCCCGACCTCGATGGACGCCTCGCTGGTGATCAACTCGCTGTTCAACACCCGCCCCTATTTCGACAGCGACGAGGCCCGCAGGCTGAACCTTGCACAGCTTGCACAAGCGGATGAAACCGAACGTCAGGCCATCATCACGCAGCTTTGGCAGCTCAATCGTGACGAGGCAGGATATCTGCCGCTTTACAACGAGTATCAAAGCTTCGGATCGCGCAAGTCCGTCGCGTTCACACCGCGCGCCGATGAGCACGTCCAGTTCAACGAACTTTCTTGGCGCTGATGCCTTGCACTGCCCTGATGCCGGGTGCATCAGGGCGCAAGTGACAGCAAACGCCCTGCCCCCAACCACTGGGCAGGGCATTGGCAATGACCTGAGGGCGCATTCTTGGAAAAGACCTTTGCAAAGGGCCTGGTGCTGCTGGAAACGCTGGTCGCCATGCAAGAACCATCCAGCGTGACCCGGCTGGCCAATATGCTTGGGCTTTACAAAAGCAACGTCCACCGACTGTTGCGCACGCTGGTGGAAAACGGGCTTGTGGTGCAGGTCGCGGATGGCCGGTACATGCCGTCCTTGCGGCTGACCGAGTTGGGCGATGCGGTCTGGTCGTCGTTTGATCTGTCACCGCTGATCACGCCGACCTTGGCGGCGCTGTCGACTGAATGTGGCCATCCGGCGCTGGTGGTGGCGGGCGAACGTGGCGGCCTGCGCGTGCTGGGTGCTGCGGGGGTCGAGGTGTCGGGTTCACTGCCGATGCAAGGGTCGGCGCGGGTTCTGGCTGATCTGCTGCGCCGCGACCCTGGCGAGGGCCGCGCAGTGGTTGTGCCGATGGACGGCGCCGATACGCAGTCACGGCATCTGTGCCTGGTGCCGATTGGCGAATTGCACTTGCCCGCGCCCCTGGGCTTTGCGCTGATCGCCGCAGACGAGTCCAGCGCACGCGCGCTGTGCGTGACCGCCTGCGAAATGGCAGACCGGCTGGGCGCTGTGCTGGCCGGAAATGACGCCTTTATCGCCGGACGCACCCCGGTTTCGGCCTGAACCCGGGCGGCTATAGCAGCGACTTCAGCGCGCGCGCCAGAACCTTGCCCGAACTGCCTTCGGGCATACGGTCAATCACGCGGAATTCCTTTGGGACCTTGTAGGGGGTCAGCCGTTC
>JAUSPL010000413.1 GCA_030656535.1 Gemmobacter sp. | reverse complement strand
CTGGCGCTGGCCACCCGACAACTCGTGTGGATAGCGTTGCGCGATATCGGGCGACAACTGTACAAGCGCCAACAACTCTGCAATGCGAGCCGCCTCTTGCGCGCGATCGAGCGCCATCAGACGCAGGCCTTCGGACAGGATGCGTTGCACGGTCATACGCGGATGAAGCGACCCCATAGGGTCTTGAAACACGATCTGGATGTCGCGCCGCAAGGGGCGCATCTGATCGGCCGGCAAGGTTGAAATATCCTGCCCAGCCAACAAAACCCGCCCTGACGTCACCTCAAGCAACCGCAAGATACAGCGCCCCAAGGTGGATTTTCCACAGCCGCTTTCTCCGACGATCCCCAGCGTTTCGCCCGGCATTACGGAAAAGCTGACCCCCGACACCGCCCGCAGCATCCGCGCAGGGCGCGTGCCCAACAGGTTGGATCCGACGGGAAAGTCCTTGACCAGATCGCAGACTTGCAAGACGGGCGTGTCTGTCATCAGGTTGCCACCTTTGAGCAGCCGCCCGCATATACGCGCAAATACCGCCTTTTGAACATCTTAGTGCCCGGAGCGGTCATCGCGGCTGCGCATCCAAACGCGGCCAGCAGATCGCCCCGACGCAGCGCGCGGTTCATGAAATGGGTGCCGGGCACAAGACCGCCCCCTTCAATGATGGCGAAACTGATTGCCGTCTTGTCCATGGTTTCCAGGTTGGTCATCGCGGCATCGGCCCCCGGCCATAATGCGCATACCGCGCATGAACTTCGGCCATTTGGGCGGTGCTCAGGATAACCGGGTCGCCCGCCTGACACGCCAGCAGATATTGCCGCGCCAGGGTTTCAAGCTTTTCCGCCAGCTGCAAGGCGTGGGCCAGATCATGGCCCGCGACGATCATGCCGTGATTTGCCAACAGACACGCCCGGCGCCCCTGCATCGCGACGCTGGCACTCTGCGCCAAGGCATCCGAACCAAAGGGCGCATAATCGGCACAGCGCACGTCGTCCCCGCCAAAGCTGGCAATCATATAGTGAAACGCGGGTATCGCGCGGCGCAGGCAGGACAGCGCCACACAGGCATCGGCGTGGGTATGGATCACCGCGCCAAACTCAGGTCGGTCAGACAGAAGCGTGGTGTGGAATGCCCATTCGGACGATGGAATGCCCCCCGAAAGCACCTGCCCGCCAAGTGTCAGCGACACGATTCCATCGGCACTCAGCGTGTCTGACGTGGCCCCTGTCGGGGTGATCAAAAGTCCCTGCCCGTGGCGGACGCTGACGTTGCCGGTGCTGCCGACATTCAACCGCCGTTCTTCCAGCGTGCGGACCGCCGAAAGGATGTCTTGCCGGAGCTGCGCATCATTTTGCACGAACATGCGCCCCCTGTGCCATGGCATCCAGCGCACCGGCCAGCATATCCACCGGACCAAGCTTGCCCGACTTCAGGCACAGCGCCAGTGGATCGCGGCCCAGCGTCACCGCACTGCCGATGCCGGGGCCGCCATAGGGACCCACCTGAAGCCGGGTGATGTTCAGCGCACGAATGACCGTGCCCGATGTTTCACCGCCTGCGACCAATATCCGGCGTATTCCTGATGCCACAAGTGCCGGAGCCAAGGCGGCGAAAACCGCATCTGCGCGGGCAGACGTTCCTTCGCGACCAAAACGGGCGTGCAGCTTTTCCACCGTTTCAGGCGGGGCTGACGTCGCGATGGCGCAAGGCGTGCCGTCTTGACCTGACACGAAATCCAGCGCTTGCGCAGTCAGGGCAACCGGGTCTGCCATCAAATCAAGCTGCAGCACGGGTGCGGACCTTGCAAAACAGAAAAGCTGGTCACGGGTTCGCTGCGCGCAGCTGCCCGCCAGAATGACTGCGGGGCCGCTGATCGAAGGCAAGTCCACCTGCGCGACAGCCGCGCCGCACCAACCGCGCTGGCGCCACAGTGCCGGCAGCTGTTCAGCAACCGACGAATTGCCGGTAAACTACCGGTCCTCAACCGCGACCTGCGCCAGAACCCCGAGGTCGGCATTGCGCACCGCGTCTGCAATCAGATACCGGCGACCTGCGGCATCCTCTTGTTCGATATGCCTGCGCACGGCGGCCGTTCCCTCCAGAACCGTTTGCAGCGGCACCAAGCCCACAGCCTCTTGCGTTTGACGTCCCAGAACGCGGCGCAAGTCCGGGTCGGTCATGGGGGTGGCGGGGTCAAAGCGTTTTTCAGTTTCCGAGATCAGCGTCGTTCCGCGAAACTGGTGACCGGCAAAACCGACGCAGCCGACATCCGGGAAGGATGGGCAAAACAACACATGCTGGGCCGAACAAAGGCTGGCAAGGCAATCGGCAACCGGCCCGATGTTGCCACGGTCCGTGCTGTCGAAGGTGGCGCAGTATTTATAGAATATCTGCCGCGCGCCAAGGTCCAGCAACGCCCGCGCTGCGGCTTTTGCCTTAGCCTGCGCGTCATCAACAGGGGCCAGCCTGATCTTTAGGGCGACAACGATAGCCTCGGCGTCGGCGACATCGTCAATGGCGCTGACCTCGGTCACAAAGCCGCAGCGTACACCCTGCCCCACAAGCATAGCAGCAAGTTCCATCCCGCCGGTCAGATCATCGGCAATCGCACCAAAGACAAGCGTCATGCAGGCATCCCTTTATCCAGTTCCTCGGCGCGCATACACGCAGTCTCGGTTTCGCCCACGCGGCGCAGACCGGGCTCAGTCGTGCGGCAAGCCTCAATCGCAAAGCTGCAGCGCGGCGCAAAGCTGCATCCGGGCGGGCGTGTCCAGATCGAGGGTGGCGTGCCTTCGATCGCGCGCAGTATTTCGCCCGGCCCGTCGAGTTTGGGCATCGCCGCAATCAGGCCACGCGTGTACGGGTGGCGCGTATCGTAAAAGATCGCCTCGGCACTGCCGCGCTCGACCACGCGTCCCGCGTACATGACCATGATCTCGTCTGCCATGCCCGCGACGACGCCAAGGTCATGCGTGATCAAGATCGTGGCGATCCCGCGCTCCTCCGTCAACTTTCGCAGAAGATCCAATATCTGTGCCTGCACCGTCACATCAAGCGCGGTGGTCGGCTCATCCGCGATCAACAGATTGGGGCCGTTGGCAAGCGCCATGGCGATCATCGCGCGCTGGCGCATCCCACCGGAGAATTCATGAGGGTATTGGCCCAGCCGTTCGCCGGGCTGCGGGATCGCCACATCGGCCAGCAAGGATGTCGCATGCTCGGTCGCTGCGCGCTTGGATATCTTGCTGTCATGCAGCAAGATCGCCTCGACGATCTGATGACCGATCGTCTTGACCGGGTTAAAGGCACTCAGCGGGTCCTGAAAGATGCAACCGATCTCTTTGCCGCGGATCTTGCGGATGTCGCGCGGCCCCATGGTGATCAGATCGCGCCCCTTGTAGATGGCGCTGCCGGTGACCTTGGCCGAAGGCGCCAAAAGCTGCAGCATCGACATCATCGCGACGGATTTGCCGGACCCGCTTTCCCCGACGATACCCAGCACCTTGCCGGGCTCCAGCGTGAAGTCCAGTCCGCGCACAGCACTGGCGCGTTTGCCGCCGGTGCCGAATGTGGTGGTAAGGCCTGTTACCTCTAGCAATGGCGCAGTCATTCGACGGATCGTTTGTCAAAGATGTCGCGCAGCGCGTCGCCCACAAAAGACGCGGCCAGGACAATGGACAAGATGGCCATGCCCGGACCAAACGCGATCCACCAGCTGTAGAATTTCGCGGCGCCTTCGGAAATCATGCTTCCCCATTCCGGTGTCGGGGGCGCGGCGCCAAGCCCGATAAAGCTGAGCGAGGCGGCAAGCAACGCAACCTGTCCGAAATCCATCGTTGCGTTGATCAAGGTGGGCGTCCAGCACAGCGGCAACACATGCACTGTCAAGACGCGCATCCGCCCTGCCCCACCGGCCACGGCGGCCTCGACATGTTCGCGGGTGCGGACCTCAAGCACCTGCGCGCGCATCAGGCGGGCATAGATCGGCCACCACACGATGACCATCGCGATCGCCGCGTTTTGCAGGCCCGGCCCCAGAGTGGCCGCGACAGTCATGGCCAGCAGGATCGGAGGAAACGAAAGCGTCACATCCGCTGCTCGCATGATCACGGCATCGACCCAGCCGCCGAAAAACCCCGCCAGCGCGCCAAACGTGGACCCGATGGTGACCGCTGACAGCACGACGGCAAACGCGATCGGGATCGTATAGACCGCGCCGTGCAAGGTGCGCGACAGCACGTCACGCCCCAAGGCGTCGGTACCCAGCCAATGATCCCCGCTTGGCGGCTGCAAACGCCGGCCGACCATGTCAAGCGGTTCAGCCAGAGGCCAGAACTGGACCGTCACGACAGTAACAGCCCAGAACAACAGGATCATCACACCCAACTGCCCGGTCAGCGGCAATCGAGCCCAGCCCGCCCGCCAAGCGCCAGGTTTGCGCGCCGTTGGATGGATGTCAGCACCATCGGTCATTGCAATTTGATCCGCGGGTTGGCCCAGGCATAGGCTAGGTCGGTCACAAGGTTGGCCAACAGGAATGCTGTGGCCCCCACGATGGTCACGCCGCCAATGGCCGGATAGTCCAGCGACCTGGCCGATGATACTGCATACGACCCGATGCCGGGCCAGCTGAAGATCGCTTCGGTCAGGACGGCGCCGGTGATCAGATAGGCAAAGGTAAAGCCAAGCACCGTCAGTACCGGTATCAGCGCGTTGGGCAAGGCATGGCCCAACAGCACCCTGTGTTCGGGCGCACCTTTGGCCCGCGCCGTGCGGATATAGTCCTGCCCCAGCGATTCCAGCAAGGACGACCGAACCAGCCGCGCCACGATACCCGTCACCGACCAGCCCAGCACCAGGGCAGGCAGCAAGAGATGGCTCAGCGCCTGGACGAACACGGGCCAGTCTGCGGCCAGCGCCGCGTCGATGGTGTAAAAGCCGGTGATCCCTTCGGGCGGCTGGGTGCGCGCGTCCAGCCTGCCCGTCCCCGGGGTCCATTTCAGGCGCACTGAGAAGATATAGAGCAAGATAAGACCGGACCAGAAAATCGGCACCGACGATCCCAGCAGGGCAAAGCCGCGCCCGGCCCCGTCAATCGCGGTATTGCGAAACCGTGCCGACACCAGGCCGATTCCCATGCCGACCACAGTGCCCACAATCATCGCGGCCACGACAAGTTCCAGCGTTGCAGGCAGCCGTTCGGCGATATCGGTGGAAACCGGACGGCGCGTCGTGAAGGACGTACCCATATCACCGCGCAGCAGGTTGCCCATATAATAGACGTAACGGACCGGAAGCGGCTCATCCAGGCCCCATTGCGCCTTGATCGCCGCCACCACGGCTGGGTCCGACATCATCCGTTCGGGAACAAGGGCGGCCAGTGGGTCGCCCTTGGTCATCTGTGACAGCATGAACGCGACGCTTGCCACACCCAGCAGCAGAAGCGGGATCGTCAAAATCCGCCGCAGGATATATTTCAGCATCGCGCGCGGCCCCTTATTCGCCGCGCGAAAGTTCGGCGAGCGGCATGTTGCAGCACGCACTGTTGCGCACGCCCTTGATATCGCTCCGGTATGCGAAGACCAGATTGGGGCTGACCAGCGGGATGATGATGTTGTCTTTCATCATCTCAAGCGCAAGCTGCTCATAGATCGCCTCTG
>JAUSPL010000403.1 GCA_030656535.1 Gemmobacter sp. | reverse complement strand
CGCGTTTGCGCAGAGACGCCGTGTAACTGGACCAGTTCGTCGTGCGGTAGCGGGCGGGTGATGGCTTGCTCATGCGCCCCGTCTAACCGCATGGATCCGCGATGTGAATCCTTGGGAGACAGGGTTTTGCAACAACGCCCTGTGCATGCGATCTGGCTGACCACGATCACCGCATTGATCGTGGTGCCGATCAACATTGCCTTTGGCATCGCCGCTGCCTGGGCGGTGGCGCGGTTCCGCTTTCCGGGGCGTGGCCGGTTGGTGACGGGGATCGAGATTCCATTCTCCATCTCCCCCATCATCGCAAGCATCTGCTATTTGCTGCTGTATGGGCGGCAAGGGCTGCTGGGGTCGTGGCTGCAGGCCAACGACCTGCAGGTGATGTTCGCGCTTCTTCGCATCGTGCTGGTGACGATGTTCGTCACTGCCCCGTTTGTCGCGCGCGAGGTTCTGCCGCTGATGCAGGCGCAAGGGTCGAATCAGGAACAGGCTGCCATCACGCTGGGCGCAAACGGGTGGCGGGTCTTTGCCCGGGTGACGCTGCCCAACATCAAATGGGCGCTGCTTTACGGTGCAGTCCTTTGCACCGCGCGGGCCGTCGGGGAGTTTGGCGGTGTATCGGTTGTGTCAGGCAACATCCGCGGCCAGACCAACACCTTGCCCCTGCATGTCGTACTGTTGTTCACCGACCTGAACGCGACGGGGGCCTTTGCGGCGGCTTCGGTCCTGAGCCTGCTGGCGCTGCTGGCGCTGGGGACAAAGGCGTTTCTGGAAACGCGACAGGAAAAGCGAATGCCGATGGCTTTTATCTGCCCGCCCCAGCCTGCCCCCCTCGGCCTCCTATTGCTTTCGCGCAGGCGTTCATTCTTAGATCAAGGCGCCAAGGGTGTCATGCCTGCCACGCTGCGCCAGTGTAAATCTACCAGTTGGAGGGTTCAGGGCAGCGTGCCTTCCCTGTTCCAGACGCCATAGTAAATGCCGTCCGCGCCGCCTTCACAGGCAAGCAGCTCCGCGATCTGGCTTTCTGAAACCGTCGTGGCACTTTTGCGCTTCAGCGCCCAGATCAGCAGATGGGCCTTCAACTCTTCGATCACTCCGGCAGGAGGGGCCGCGCCCAGATCGTTTAATTCGTTCGGGTCTTATTGCAGATAAAACAGCATCGGGCGGAACGGTGGGGCGAACATGGCGAACCAGCGATGGGTGCGCACCATGTAAAGCTTGCAGTCGCGCAGGCCCTGACATGCACGAGAAGGGCCGCCCGGGGAGCCGCCGCGATCATTCCGCCCCGCAAGAACGCCAGGCCCTGGAAACCCGACAGTCCCGCGGTGCGGTGGCGCGCAACGAAGCCCTGCGAGCATCACGGCGCTTCAGTCGGACTATCTGGCGCCCCCTCTCGGCAGCATCCTTCGGATGCGCCTGCCGGGCAACGGATGGAGCGGCTACCACCGCCGGAGCCGCGTCGAAACGAAGATGCACTGCGTAAGACTGCTGGGCCAACGCTGGTCCGCGAGGGACTTTGACCGTCAGGTCGCTGAGTTTCAAGTCCGCTTGGCCGCCCTGAACGGCTTCACCGCGCTTGGCATTCCTGTCACTGAAGCCGTAGGATGAGTCTGTCCGCGGCAAGGGGAGGTCCGCCTGTCACCAGATTTGTGCAACAGAGCTCCCTCCAGCTACCACGCTGGATTTACATGATGAATCCCTCACCGGATTTGTGCAACAGAGCCCGTTTTAGGGGGTCGCGAACGCCCTGTCACTGATAATCCGCTCAAGTGATCTACATCAAAGTGCCGTACAGCAGCCTATGCGCAAATGCGCAAAAGCTGAGGTGTACCGATGATTCTACCCGTACTGGCGGCGCTCGCCGAACCGACCCGACTTTCCGCCATGCGGATCCTTCACGACGGGGACGAGCATTGCGTCTGTGATCTCATGCGGCGCCTTGATGCGACCCAAAGCCGGATGTCGCGGCATATGCGGGTGCTGAAGCAAGCCGGGCTGGTGGTGGACCGGCGGGATGCGCAATGGGTGCGCTACCGGATCAGGCCCGACCTGCCGCCGCACCTGCGCGCGCTGCTGGCGGCGGCCTTGGTCGAAGAGGTGATGGCGTGAACGTCTTCACCTGGATGAACGATCAGCTTTTGCGGATGCAGTGGCTGTCCGACCTGGTGACGGCGGGGGTGCAGGCCGTGGGTCTTGACCCGGCATCCCGCATTGGCGGGTCGGTGCAGTTCTTTGTCTACGACGTGATCAAGATATTCATCCTGCTGTCCGTCCTGATCTTCGCCATCTCCTACGTGCAAAGCTACTTCCCGCCCGAACGCACGCGCCGCATTCTGGGTGGTCGGTCGGGCATCGGGGCGAATATCCTCGGGGCATTGCTGGGAACGATCACGCCCTTCTGCTCTTGCTCCTCCATCCCGCTGTTCATCGGCTTTACCGCTGCCGGGCTGCCGCTGGGGGTCACATTCTCCTTCCTGATCTCGTCGCCGCTGGTGGACATGGCATCTGTGATCCTGCTCGCGTCGATCTTCTCATGGCCCATTGCGCTGGCCTATGTCGGGGTCGGCCTGATGTTGGCTATCATCGGCGGCACGATTATCGGCAAGCTCGGGATGGAGGATCAGGTCGCAGGCTTTGTGCGCAACGTGCCAGTCACTGATGCGGATCAGGCCCTGACCCGGGCCGAGCGCGTGGCCTTTGCCCGCGATCAGGTGACAGATATCGTCCACAAGGTCTGGCCCTATGTGCTGATTGGCGTCGGCATCGGTGCCGCGATCCACAACTGGGTCCCTGCCGAGACGATCTCTGCCCTGTTGGGACAGGACAAGTGGTGGGCGGTGCCAGTGGCAACTTTGGTGGGCATCCCGATGTATGCCGACATCTTCGGCACTTTGCCGATTGCTGAGGCACTGGTGGGCAAAGGCGTGGGCCTTGGTACCGTGCTGGCCTTCATGATGGCGGTGACGGCGCTGTCGCTGCCGTCGCTGGTCATGCTCAAACGCGTGGTCAAGCTGCCGCTGCTGGCCACCTTCACCGGCGTGGTGACCGTGGGCATCCTGACCATCGGTTTCACCTTCAACGTTA
>JAUSPL010000357.1 GCA_030656535.1 Gemmobacter sp. | reverse complement strand
GCAGCTTTCGCGCTGGAAAGCCCAGCGGCGAAGGTGTGGTTCGGTATCGCGGGGGGCAGGTTGCGCGTGGGACCTGGACCGAAGGTCTTTTGACCGCCCCGGCACCCGAGGAACCCGCTGCCGCGACGAACGACTGACGCTGATCAGCCTGCGCGGCGCCAGGTCAGATAGTCGGGCACGCGACCCTCTCTCAGGGCCTTTTTCTCATATCGGGTGGAGATCCAGTCCGACCAGGGGGTGCCGCCGTGGTTTTCAAGCGTGAACCCGGCCTGCGGCACCTCGATCAACGCCTGACGGACATAATCGGGAATGTCCGTCGCCATCCGGAATTCGGCACCCGGGCGCAAGACACGGGCAAGCTGGGTCAGATAGCCCTGCGTCACAAACCGGCGGCCATGATGGCGGCGCTTGTGCCAGGGGTCCGGGTAATTCAGAAAGGCCTTGTCGATACTGGCGTCGGGCAGGACATCAAACAGATCCCGCACATCGCCGGGGTACAACGCAAGGTTTGTCACCTGCGCGCGACGGATCTTGCCCAGCAACATCACGACGCCGTTTATGTAGGGCTCGCAGCCGATCAACCCGATCGAGGGGTTTTGTGCCGCGATGTGAACCATGTGCTCACCGCCGCCAAAGCCGACCTCCAGCCACACCGGGCGACCATCCTTGAATACCGAAGTCAGGTCCAGCGGCAGGCGGTCGGGGTTCTCTTCGGGTTTGATGCCCTCGGGGACCAGGCTTTCCAGATCTTCGGACAGCCATAGCCGCTGGTGCGGTTTGATGGTCTTGCCTGCCCGTCGGCCATAGAAATTGCGCCGCTTCAGCGTTTCCGCCATGTTGGCGCTGGCCATTTCGGTTCCCGACATGTCGGGGCCGTTGTCTTGATCTTGGTCTTGCACGGCGGTCACAGCCTCAGCATCGTCTGTCATAAGGGATCGTCCACAGATCACGTTTAGCAGGATATGTGCCATTTGGACACATACCCCACCTTGACGGCGCGGGTGCGCCCACGAGGGCGCACCTGACGCTTAGACGGCGCTTTTAAGCGCTTCGGCCAGATCGATCCGTTCCCAGGAAAACCCGCCATCCGCCTCGGGCGTGCGCCCAAAGTGCCCATAGGCCGAGGTCCGGGCATAGATCGGTCGGTCCAGGCCAAGATGCTTTCGAATTCCGCTTGGCGTCAGGTCCATGACTTTGGCAACTGCGGTTTCGATAATGCTGTCATGCACCGAGCCGGTCCCATGGGTGTCGACATAGATTGACAGCGGCTGGGCCACGCCGATCGCATACGAGATCTGCAATGTGCAGCGATCCGCCATACCGGACGCAACGACGTTCTTGGCCAGATAGCGCGCCGCATAGGCTGCCGAGCGATCCACCTTGGTCGGATCTTTTCCGGAAAACGCACCGCCGCCGTGCGGGGCTGCGCCGCCGTAAGTGTCCACGATGATCTTGCGGCCGGTCAGTCCGGCGTCCCCATCCGGCCCGCCGATCACGAAAGTACCGGTCGGGTTCACATGCCAAGCGGTCTTTTCCGTGATCCAGCCCGAGGGCAGCACTTCGCGGATATAGGGCTCGACGATGGCACGGACGTCGGCGGACGTCTGGCTTTCAAACGCGTGCTGGGTGGACAGCACGATCGAAGTCACCTCGACCGGCTTGCCGTCTTCATAGCGCAGCGACAGCTGGCTTTTTGCGTCCGGGCGCAGCGTGGGCTCGGCGCCGGATTTGCGCACCTCGGCCAGACGGCGCAGGATGGCATGGGAATACTGGATCGGCGCTGGCATCAGTTCCGGCGTTTCACGGCAGGCATAGCCAAACATGATGCCCTGATCGCCGGCACCGTCCTTGTCCACGCCCTGCGCGATATGCGCTGACTGCTTGTGCAGATAGTTGTGAACCTGAAGAGTCTTCCAGTGGAATTCGTCTTGCTCGTATCCGATGTCGCGGACGCAATCGCGCACGATGTCCTCGACACGGCCCAGCATTTCCGTAACGCGCTCTGGTGACGACAGACCGACCTCACCGCCGACGACCACCCGGTTGGTGGTGGCAAATGTCTCGCAAGCGACGCGGGCATTTTTTTCCTGAGTCAGGAAGGCATCGAGGATCGCGTCTGAAATCCGGTCACAGACCTTGTCCGGATGGCCCTCTGAAACGCTTTCAGAGGTAAATACGTAATTCTTGCGGGACATTTAATGCTCCATTCGGGTTACCCCGCCACGCCAGGAAGCCGTTGTGACAGGTCAAAGGTCCGCTTACTGCGCCCCCCCGGCAGGGTCAATGCCCAAGCGCCGCCTGATGATCAGAAGTGATGCCCATAGCAGCGCAAGCGCCACAAGCACAGGTACTTCACCCCAGCGGGCATAGGGCGTCGCGGTCAATGCCCCCGGCAAAGCCACGTCCAGATACCCGGCCTTGTTCAGCCCGATCTGAGCCAGAACCCGCCCGCGTGCGTCGATCACCGCCGACACGCCCGTATTGGCCGCCCGCACCAGCGGCAGACCTTGCTCGATCGCGCGCAACCGCGCCAGCGACAGATGCTGGTAAGGGCCAGCCCGATCCCCGAACCACGCATCATTCGTCGCGTGCAGCATCCAGTCCGCGCGGTCTGTTCGCCGGATGTCCTGGGGAAACACGGCCTCGTAGCAGATCAGCGGCAGGGCACGACCAAGGGGGCCAAGGTCAAGCAACTTTGGCCCGGCGCCCGCCGTATAGCCAAACCCCTCTTGCGCGGCAAAGGCCGTGATACCCAGAAGGTTTGCAGCCAGATCGCCCAAGGGCACATATTCCCCGAACGGCACCAGATGATGTTTGTCATAGACTGCGCGGATGTCGGCCTGCGGCCCGATCAGTGCCAGACTGTTGAACCCGCGCCACCCTTCGACGCGCTGGATGCCAAGTGCAACCTGCGCGCCCCCGGCGGCTTGCACGATCCGCTCCAGCCCGGTGCCGGGGTTTCCCAGCAAGAACGACACCGCCGTTTCCGGCCAGATGACCAGATCGGCTTGCCCCAGATCCCCGGCGGGCGCGGCGGTCAGGCTGAGCTGGCGGTCCATGAACTCGCGGGCCTTGGCGGGGTCCCATTTCAGGTGTTGGGCGGCATTCGGTTGCACCACCCGGATCACCGCCCCGGGACCATCAGGGACCGGCAAGCCGCTGCGCCACAGCCCAAAGCCCCAGATCGATGCCAGCAGCAGAACGGCAAAGGCACCGCCACGCGGGGGTGACACCACGACCGCCGATGCCATGGCAAGCGTCATCACCGTCAGGCCGTAGGCGCCGATCAAGGCGGCGACCTGCTCGGGGGCAGACCCCAGCCAGATATGTCCGATCAACACCCAGGGGAATCCGGTCAGGATGTGCCCGCGCACAATCTCGGCGGTTGCAAGCGCCAGCGCGAACGCCAGGGCGCGGCCAGCCTGCGCCCGACCTGTGCGCGCAGCGAGCCCTGCGGCCGCAGCCCAGAACAGACCCAGCCCAATCGCCAGAAACACCAGCGCAAACGGGGCCATCCAGCCGTCGCGGGCTGCGTCCACTTGGAACGGCTCTGTGATCCAGTTCAGGGCAAGCCCGAAATGCCCTGCCCCGAACGCAAGTCCCAATCCGGCAGCGTGCCGCCACCGTGGTTCGGTCGCGACCAGCCAGATCGCGACCGCCAATGCCGGCAATGCGACGAACCACAAAGACAGCGGCACCTGTCCGACTGCCAGCCCGAGCCCCGACAAAAAGGCCAAGGCCAGCCTGACGGCGTAGGGCCCGCCCGCCACACGCGCAGCCACCACGTTCATCCTGCCCGAACGTGTGTGGATACGGCAGGCGGGCAGCCCATTCGGACTGGGGTCACGACAGCGCCGTTTCTGCGGGCGCCGGCCCCGGCGTTTCGACTCGTGGTGCGACCACGGGTGCGGAGGCCCGCGCTGCACCCGGCATCCGCACCCGCAGACGTTTTATCCGCCGCGGGTCTGCGTCGACGACTTCGAACTCGGCCCCGCTTTCGTGCGGTATCACTTCGCCCCGTGCAGGCACCCGGCCGATACGCAAGAACACAAGCCCGCCCAATGTATCGATTTCGCTGTCATCGTCGCCGGTTCGCAGGCTTTGCCCGATGGCTGTTTCGAACTCTTCCAGTGGGGTCAACGCCTGGGCAAGATACACTCCGGGCTTTTCTTCGACCCACAGCGCGCCTTCTTCGGTGTCGTGTTCGTCGGAAATATCGCCGACAACTGTTTCGATCAGGTCTTCGATGGTCAGCAGGCCCTCGACGCCGCCATATTCGTCGATCACCAGCGCCATATGAACGCGCTCGGTCTGCATTTTCTGCAACAAGACGGCCAGAGGCATGGAGGGGGGCGCGTACAGCACCGGGCGTATCAGTTTGCGAAGGTTGAATTTCGTCGGCCCGCCGCCAAAGCCGGTGGACAAGGCAAAATCCTTGAGCATGACAAGCCCCTGGGGCTTGTCCAAGCTGCCCTTGTAGACCGGCAGCCGCGAGAACCCTTGCTCGCGGAATACCTCGATCAACTCTTCGCGGGCTATATCGACAGGAACAGCCACGATTTCTGCCTTGGGCACAGCCACGTCATAGACGCGCAGCTTGCGCAGATTGCTCAGGCCAGGCAGCGCAAGGACGGGTACCGCCCCTTTTGCCGGGGTGCCGTTGACAACCGGTGTTTCGGTGACAGGCGCGCGAAAAACAGTCCGCAGGCGGCCAAACAGGCCGCGTCGCCCACTAGGTTCCGGGTCTTCGGCAGCTTGTTCGGCTGCTGACCCCTCGTTGGTACTTCCCATTGGTCCTTTCCATTTGGTCAGCGCGTAGCTGCGCCCCCATTCATCTGCGTCAATATGGGTCTGCGACCCCAAGCCTTGCAAGGGCCCTTACCTCAAGAGCCTCCATCACGGCGGCATCTTCGTCTGTTATGTGATCATAACCCAACAAGTGCATCACGGCATGAACAACCAAATGGGTCACGTGATCGTGGTGCGTCTTGTTCTGGGCCAGCGCCTCAGCCGCGCAGGTTTCCCATGCAAGCGCGATGTCGCCCAATTCTTCGGGGTCATCGGCATCGCCGGGTGCGGGCAGGTCCGGGATGCCGCCGGGTTCGTCCGGCCCACGTTCATCCGAAGGCCAGGACAAGACGTTGGTCGGAACCGGCTTGCCCCGGAAATCTGCATTCAGTTCGGCAATGCGCGCATCGTCGCAGCCCATCACGCAAATCAGGAACCCGTCTGGCGCAAGGCCAAGTTCCGCCAGCGCCGCCCGCGCCGCAGGTTCAGCCACGGCAGAAAGGTTGAAACCTTCCCACCGGGCGTCTTCGATTACAGTGTCAACCAGTAGCTCCATCCGAGCGCTCATACGCTTCGATGATGCGCGCCACAAGCGGGTGACGAACGACATCCTTGGCGGTGAAGTAGTTGAAGCTGACGCCTTTGACATCATTCAGGATGCGCTCTGCGTCTTGCAGCCCCGAGGGTACCCCGCGCGGAAGGTCGATTTGCGTGCGGTCACCGGTGATCACCATGCGCGACCCTTCGCCAAGTCGGGTCAAGAACATCTTCATCTGCATGGTCGTGGCGTTCTGCGCCTCATCCAGCACCACAAAAGCATTCGCCAACGTCCGCCCCCGCATGAAGGCCAGCGGCGCGATCTCGATGCGCTTTTCCTCCATCAGCTTCTGAACCTGCTTGGCCGGCAGAAAATCGTTCAGCGCGTCATAAAGCGGCTGCATGTAAGGATCGACCTTTTCCTTCATGTCGCCGGGCAGGAAGCCAAGCCGCTCCCCGGCCTCAACGGCGGGCCGAGACAAGATGATCTTCTCGACCGCGCCCGATACCAGCATGGTCACCCCGACCGCCACCGCCAGATACGTCTTTCCGGTGCCCGCAGGCCCGATGCCAAAGCCAAGCTCATGGCTGAAAAGATTGGCCACATAAGCCTTTTGCGCCTCTGTGCGTGGCTCAACAGGCTTTTTGCGGGTGCGGATTTCCATACCGGGATTGAACAGCTCTATCTGCTCACCCTCGGCACCCAGGGTCGCCTGACCAAGGCGCATCGCCCCGTCAATATCCCCCGCAGCGACTGTGCGACCCGACTCGAGCCGGGCATACAGGCTGCGCAGCACGGCTGCCGCCTGATCTCGCGCTCCCTTGTCCCCGATCACTGCAAGTCGATTGCCTCGCCGCAGAATGTGAACGCCCATCTGGTGCTCCACCTGTGCAAGATTGCGATCGAACTCGCCACACAGATCTATCAGCAAACGGTTGTCTGGAAATTCAAGAACGGATTCGATCACGTCCTCGGGTTTGGTCGGGGGGGTCAGCGCGCTG
>JAUSPL010000352.1 GCA_030656535.1 Gemmobacter sp. | reverse complement strand
GCGAGCGAAGCTTGCGATCGCTGTATTGCTGCTCTGACGGCGTGCGTGGTCGTGGCGCTCCCGTGACGAACTTGTCCCATAGTGCTTCCTTCCATTCCTGCGAAAGGATCGCACCATCAAACCGTGGGATCAAACACCTAGGCCGGGAAAAAACCTGCTTGCCCTTGGGCGATATATTTGGCCCAAGTGGACCCGGAATCATTCGGGGGATCAGACATGCGGCTAGCAGGCAAAACAGCAATCGTGACGGGCGCGGGATCGGGATTTGGGGCAGGCATCGCCCGGCGCTTTGCGTCCGAGGGCGCGCGGGTCATGGTGGCCGACATCAACGAAGCTGCAGCCCAGGCCGTTGCCGATGAAATCGGGGGCTTGGCGCAAAAGGTGGATGTCGGCACCGGAGACTCGGTCAATGCGATGGCGGCAGCCGCACTGGCAGCTTTTGGGCGCGTGGATATTCTGGTCAACAACGCTGGAATTACCCATTTGCCCGCCTTTATGGAAGATGTGACAGAAGAGGACTTCGACCGTGTCCTGCGTGTCAATGCGAAGTCGGTCTATCTGATTGCGCGCGCACTGGTGCCCGGCATGAAGGCCGCGAAATCCGGCGCGATCCTGAACATTGCGTCCACCGCAGGGGTATCGCCCCGCCCGCGACTGAACTGGTACAACGCGTCCAAGGGCTGGATGATTACCGCAACTCAGGCGATGGCGATCGAGCTTGCACCTTTTGGTGTGCGGGTGAACGCGCTGAACCCCGTTGCCGGCGAGACGCCGCTGCTGAAAAGCTTTATGGGCGAGGACACGCCCGAAGTGCGGGCAAAATTCCTGTCGTCGATCCCACTGGGCCGGTTTTCCACACCCGAAGACATGGGCAATGCCGCGCTGTTTTTGTGCTCGGACGAGGCGTCGATGATTACCGGCGTTGCGATGGAGGTTGACGGCGGGCGCTGCATCTAGCGCAGGGCCAAGCGAACAGGCGGTGCGCCTCGATGGCCGGGTGTGGCCCCATGGGTCGTGCCGCCAAACCTATTCCTGAACAGATCAAGAAGGTGAGCGGGCATATGCGTCCAGGACCAAGAAACCTGATAACTGATGTACCGGGGCTGTTGGTCGGCAATGCCGAGGATGCCGTTGTGCGCTCGGGGTCAACGGTATTGTTGGGTGAACGCGCGTTCACCGCCGCAGTGCATGTGATGGGTGGTGCGCCGGGGACCCGGGAAACCGATCTGCTGGCACCCGACAAGATGGTTCAGGATGTCGAAGCAATCGTTCTGTCCGGCGGGTCGGTCTATGGGCTGGATGCGGTTGGCGGCGTGGTGGACGGGCTTCGTGCCATGGGGCGCGGGCTGGCGATCCACAACTTGCGGGTGCCGGTGGTTCCGGGGGCAATCATCTTTGATCTGATCAACGGCGGCAACAAGGATTGGGACGTCAATCCGTATCCCGCACTGGGACGTGCGGCGCTTGCTGCGGTTGGTCAGGACTTCGCGCTGGGGACGGTTGGCGCGGGATTTGGTGCAACCACGCTGAACCTCAAGGGGGGGCTGGGGTCGGCCTCTGCGGTTCTGGACAGTGGGTTCACGGTTGGCGCACTGGTGATCGTGAATGCCTTGGGGTCGGCTACGGTCGACGGTGGGCGGCATTTCTGGGCCGCGCCGTGGGAACTGAACGGCGAATTTGGCGGACTCGGGCTGCCGGCAACTTTTCCGGCGTCGCATGACCCGTTGCCGGGCAAACGACTGGGTGAGGCCACGACGATTGCCATCGTCGCCACAGATGCAGCCATGTCCAAGGCCGAAGTGCAGCGGATGGCAACTGCGGCGCATGACGGCATGGCCCGCGCGATCGTTCCCAGCCATACACCCTACGACGGCGATCTGGTCTTCGGTGTCGCAACCGGCGAACGGCCAATTGCCGACCCGCATGTGGACCCTTTCACCATTGGCCATGCCGCCAGTGCGGTTTTGGCGCGTGCGATTGCGCGTGCGGTTTTTCATGCGCGGGCCATGCCGGGTGATCTGCAACCAGCGTGGAGCGGGCTGCCGCGCTGACGGGGGTTGTTCGACGTTAATCCGTGTCCAAGCCTTTGGACGTAGTCTGTTGTCATGGAGAATTTGATGAAGCGTCTTGCCCTCGCGGCTTTTTCGGCTGCCATGATCTTGCCCGGTCTTTCCGCGGTCGCACGGGCCGATCAGGTCTCTGATGCCATTGCCAGCGCGCTGGAGGCGTACAATGCCGGCGATGTGCAGTTTGCGATGGATGAACTGACAATGGCTCAGCAGTTGCTGCAGGCCCAAAAGGCCGAGCGCCTGACAGGGTTTTTGCCAGAGGCACCCGACGGCTGGACCAGGACCATGAACACAGACATGAACACAGGGCTTGGAATGATGGGCGCGGGCACTGGGGCCGAGGCGACGTATGAAGGGCCGGAGGCGTCTTTTCGTATCACATTGATGGCAGATAATCCGATGGTGGCCTCAATGGGCGCACTGCTGGGAAATTCTGCCTTGATGGCTACGATGGGCAAGGTTGTGCGCGTGGGTCAGGTGCGGGTTCTGCAACAGGAAAACAGCCTGCAGACCCTTGTCGGCAACCGCGTAATGGTTCAGGCGCAGGATGCAGCGCCCGATATCATGATGCCAGTATTTGAAAAGATCGACTTTGTCGGCCTGGAAAAGTTTGGATCTTAAAACAAAGACGCAGGCTGGCCGCAATTGAGCGACCAGCCTGTTGAACCGTCAAAGAACGGTCACGTTCGCAAACAGCGATTACTCGTAAATGTACATGATGCGGCGGCTGGTAGGCTCCACCAAAACAGTACGGTCGTTGATGGTCACATAGCGGTATTCGCTTTCGGGAACCTCATACAGCGTGACGTCTTCCGGAATGCCAACGCCCATCATCACTTCGCCATCAAGATAGACCGGGGACACGGGATTCGAGATGACGTAGGTGGTCCAGACTTCCGTTGGCTCCAAACGGTCCGAGTTCGAGCTGTCGCCAAGCGCCACTGCGTCGCGACCGGCAAGAACGCCGCTTGGGTCAGCAGCACTCACGGCCACGCCATTGTCGTTGTGGACCTCTGTCATGATGCCGACGGTTTTCCACGTATTGCCAAGCGTGACAGCGGCGGTGGGCGTGCCGATGTTCAGATACTCTGAATAGACGTACCCGACAGACCCTGACGCGTCGACGCGACACCAGTTGGTGTTGTCGATACAGCCAAGAACGCTAACCGGCGCACCGGCGTCCAAGACCGAGGATACGGCGTAACCCGGGCCGGGACCCGCGCGCAAGTTGAGCGGGTCGGTGGTCACGGCGGGTGTCGCGGCGTGTGCCGCAGAGGCGGCGATCAAAAATGCGGCCCCAAGACCGAGGGACTTCATAGGAAGTTTCATGGGAGTTCCTTATCAATGGGCGGCGGATCGTCGCCCTTACACACAGAACGTCCGATAGGCTTGTTGGTTCCATGCTTTCGAAAGGCCGATGAGATAAACACTTGGACCTTGGGACCGCTCACCGGGCCAAAATGAGTGGGGATCGCGGCGCGGCTGCTCCGGTGATTGCTTTGACCAGGTCGCTGTCAGGGCTTTCCAGATCTTCGATGACGTCGAAATGGTGCCGTCCCACAGCAACATGCCAATCGCAGTCCCATGATTCCGCCAGCAGCCGCGCCTGCCATAAAAAGGCGGGCCGCTCCTGTCCGCCGACCCACACTATTGTGTCGCAACCTGCACGCGGAGGCAAGTAAGCAGGGCTTTCGGTTGCGATTTCGGCGGCATCCAGCGCCAGGCTATCGTTCATCCTGGTCCGCGCGATGGGTTCCAGGTCGGCCAGGGGCGAGATCGGCACGATCCGTCGCACCCGTGCCGCCACATCTGCGGCCAACGGTGCGTCTGCGCACCCCATCCGTGCGGCCAGGTGCTCGCCAGCGGAATGGCCCGTGATGACGACTGGACCGGCAACCAGACCTGCGGCCGCAGTAACCGCCGCCGCAATCTCGGTGGTCATCGCAGAAATCCGTGCCTGTGGTGCCAAGGTGTAGGACGGCAATGCGCAGGCCCAGCCCCGTTTGACGACGCCCGCCGCCAAGTGGGACCAAAGATCCCGAGGGCTTTCCATCCAATACCTCCCGCGCACGAACACCACCAAGCCGTGCGGCGTCGCGTCCGGCAAGAAAAGGTCAAGCTTTTGCCGATCGCCTGGGCCGTACGGAATGCCCGGATTGCCCAGCGCCTCGGCCCGGCACCTGGCCGCCTCGGCCGTCCATGTCGGGACATAGCCATTGCCGCCCGAAATGAAATCGGTGTTGGCGTAGGCGCGATCAAGGCTGCGTGGGTCTGGGGTCATGACTGGCCTTCAATACGGAAAGGGCAGCGTTTGGCGCCCAAAACTGGACAGCGTTCTTTATACATGCTTTGCATGGCGCAACCCGAAACAGGAGGTCAAAATGCTAGACACTGCAACCGATCTGCAAACGCTTTTGAACGACCCGACACTGCTTGCGACCAAGGCTTACGTGGCTGGACAGTGGATAGACGCCGATGATGGCTCTACCTTTCCGGTAACCAACCCTGCGCGTGGCGATATCATCTGCCATGTTCCCAACCTTGGCCGGGCAGAAACCGCCCGCGCCATTGCGGCAGCCGACGTCGCGATGAAGGCTTGGCAAAAGCGGACCGGCAAGGAACGCGCCAACGTCATGCGGGCATGGTTCAACCTGATGATGGCCAATCAGGACGATCTTGGCCGCATCCTGACCGCCGAGATGGGCAAACCCTTTGCCGAGGCCAAAGGCGAAATCGCCTACGGCGCGTCGTTCATCGAGTGGTTCGCCGAAGAGGCCAAGCGCATCTATGGCGAAACCATTCCTGGTCATCAACCCGACAAGCGGATCACCGTGCTGAAGCAGCCGATTGGCGTAGTGGGTTCGATCACGCCCTGGAACTTTCCAAACGCGATGATTACCCGAAAATGCGGCCCCGCCATTGCGGCTGGCTGCGGCTTTGTTGCGCGTCCTGCTGCCGAAACGCCCCTGTCGGCGCTGGCGCTGGCGGTTCTGGCCGAGCGCGCGGGCCTGCCAGCGGGATTGCTGTCGGTCATCACCTCGAAACGCTCGTCCGATATCGGCAAAGAGTTCTGCGAGAACCCGTTGGTGCGCAAACTTACCTTCACCGGATCAACCGAAGTCGGGCGCATCCTGTTGCGTCAGGCGGCCGATCAGGTGATGAAATGCTCGATGGAGCTTGGCGGCAACGCGCCCTTTATCGTATTCGACGACGCTGACCTGGACGCCGCCGTGCAGGGCGCGATGCTTTCCAAATACCGCAACAACGGTCAGACCTGTGTCTGTGCGAACCGTATCTATGTGCAGGCCGGCGTGTATGACGCGTTCGCGCAGAAACTCGGTGTGGCTGTGGCGAACCTCAGGGTTGGTGACGGGCTTGATAGTGCTGTGGATCTTGGCCCGCTGGTCAACATGGATGCCGTCACAAAGGTCGAGGAGCACATTGCCGACGCCCTCGCCAAAGGCGGCACCCTGGTCGCGGGGGGCAAGCGTCATGCGCTGGGCGGGTCGTTCTTTGAGCCCACCATCATCACGGGTGTGACGCAAGACATGGCCGTGGCGCAGGAAGAAACTTTTGGTCCGCTGGCCCCGCTGTTCAAATTCGACACCGAAGATGAGGCCGTGCAATACGCCAATGACACCATCTTTGGCCTTGCCAGCTATTTCTATGCCCGCGACATCGGTCGGATAACCCGCGTGCAGGAAACGCTGGAATACGGCATCGTTGGCGTCAACACGGGCATCATATCGACCGAAGTCGCGCCCTTTGGCGGGATCAAGCAGTCCGGTCTTGGCCGAGAAGGGTCGCGACACGGAATCGAGGACTATCTTGAACTGAAATATATCTGCCTGTCTGTCTGAGCTGACAGATAGCCCCAGCCAAGCCACGTGACGGGGCCGCAAGGCCCCGTTTTCAGTGCAGGGTTTGCACGAAAAAGCCTGACCTGCGCCGCAAAGCGGTCTTTTGGCTACTATACCCCTTAGTCTGGAAATGCGGTGTGTCGCGCCTTTGGTGCGGGGCGGCGGGCTTTGATCGTCGGGGGCCTTTTTCCCACGGCCGCTGGCGAAGGGGGGTTTGGTCTGGTGATGCTGAAGAAACTGATGTCGCTGGCGGCGTTGTTAATGCTGTTTGGCTGCGGCGAGGCGGTCACAAGCGCGCCTGACGCGCGAATCCTCTTGCTGGGCGATTCCATGATGGCCTCGGGTCGGGGCAACAACCGGGCTGTCGCTGATGCCATCGAGACTGAACTGCGAGAAGAGGTCGTTGACAGGTCCGTCGTAGGGGCGCGGTATTTTTACTACATGCCGATCACTGGCCTTGCCGGGCTCAATCTGACTGCGCAATTCCGACAGGGCAAATGGGACTGGATTGTGCTGAACGGTGGCGGCAACGATCTGCTGTTCGGCTGTGGCTGTTGGCGCTGCGATTGGCAGATTGACCGGCTGATTTCGGATGATGGCCTGAGCGGCGCGATACCGAAGTTTGTATCCAAGCTGCGTGCCACCGGGGCGCAGGTGGTTTATGTTGGGTATCTGCGCAACCCCGGGATCAAGACCCCGATAAAGGGCTGTGGCCCCGCCGGGAACGAGCTCGATCGCAGGTTGACGATCATGGACGGGCTGGACCCCGGTCTGCACTTCTTGCCGATGTCCGATCTGGTTCCAGAGGGGGACACGTCCTACCATCTGGAAGACCTGATCCACCCGTCACCCAAGGGCAGCGCCGGTATCGGAAAGCGCGTCGCGCAACGTATCGCGCAATAGGCTTGCCAGCGCCCAAGCTTGACCCTGGCCTAGGGGTGGTCCGATTGCTTTGCATCGTCCCACGCACGGCAGATTGCCTGCGGTGTCGCCAAAATGCGGTGTAGAGTGCTGGTTTCATTCAGTATATTCGCCCGACTAGACGCGCGAAAGGTGATGACAATGTGGCCCGCTATCCCATAACAACGCGCTGTTCTTGCCTATCATCTTGCCGCACCCCATCTTCAGTCCAACGCAAACAGTCCCATGGCGTACCTGCCCCGGGGCATCTGGATGAAAGGAATTGGCATGCTGCCGCACGTCTCTCGGATCGCCATCGCCGCTGTAACCGCCGTTGCACTTGCTGCGCCTGTGCCTGCACTTGCCTGGGGAAAGAAAGAGCAAAACTTTCTTGCAGGGATTGCTGCGGCTGTTGCAGTCGGTGCCCTGATTAAGCAAAGCAATAAATCCAGGGCGAACCCCGCCCCGGTCTATTATAACCCTGCGCCGGTATACTCTGATCCCGCGCCTGCCCGCACTGGACGCGGCCATGGGTACACCGAACAAAAGCCCACCCGGTACGGTCACGGCAGTCAGTACGCGGATCCAACGCCCACCCGCCCCACCTATGGCCAGGGATACACCGATCCAACACCCAGCTATTCCGGGACGATCACTGGAAGTGCGTTCCGCGAGTTCAGCACAAATGGTCGGCGGGCAATCCAGACACGGCTGGCCGAGGCGGGGTACTATCGCGGGCCCATTGATGGTCTGTGGGGTACGGGCACCTCTGCCGCAGTGCAGGCCTATGCGCGCGACACTGGGGTTTCCGCAAACATTCAGACCCGAGATGGCACAGTCCAGCTGTTCAACAGCATGATCAGCTGACTGGCCCAGCCGAATTCGCCCCGTCACCGGGACGAGCCGATCTGACAGGACAGGCCGCGCACCAGTCAGGTGTGCGGCCTTGATGTTGGTTCACCGCCGCAAGACGGAAAACAGGACAAAAGTGGAGCTTTGACCTTTAAGTCGCGTGGCTTGCAGAAGGCCCGCGTCGCGCTGACGCAAGCGGTATGGGTCGACCGGATTGCGATGTGGCGGACTGAGCCGTTTTCACGAAGCGCACCCCTTGAACCGCCCCTGTCAAAACCTTTGCCCATGGGGAAGACCTGCATCCTTGGCGATCATACGCCTGATTGCGATGATGCCGCGTTTGCAGGGCAAGGGTCATCGACCTTGGCCCCCGTCCGGGCTAGGGTCGCGCGGCTCGTACGAATGCGCCCCGGGCGTGCCAAGTCTTCGCCAGCGTAAAGGAACAGGTGATGCCATCACTGCCAGACAGGCGGAACGGAAATGGGTCCGCCCTTTGGCGCAACCTTTTTCGTTTGCTGCTGCTGGTTGTGCTGGTCTGGCTGCTTGGTCTGGCCTTTGGCTGGCTGATGGACCTGACCAAGCAGATGCAAAACGCCGACGGCCTGCGGATCGCGCTTATCGCCGCGCTTTTGCTGGCGTATGTGGTGATGCTTGCCATCCCGTTTGTGCCGGGGATCGAGTTTGGATTGGCACTGCTTGCGCTTCATGGTGCTCAGGTCGCCCCCTATGTCTATGGCGCGACCGTGGTTGGGCTGTTGCTGGCGTTTTCCGTGGGTGCGATCATGCCTTATCGGTGGCTGATCGCAAGCCTTTCGGATATGCGCCTGTTCCGCGCGGCTGACGCAGTGGCAAGGATTGAGGGTATGGACCGGGCGTCCCGGCAAAAAGCGCTTGCTTCCGTACTGCCGCGCAGGATCGGAGGCTTTGCCGCCGGGCACCCTTATCTTGTCTTTGCGCTATTGTTGAACGTGCCTGGGTCGGCGGTTATCGGGGGTGGCGGGGGGATCGCGCTTTTGGCGGGCCTGAGCGGGTTATATCATTGGGGGGCGACGCTGGTGACGATCGCGCTTGCGGTGGCGCCAGTGCCGATCTTGATTTGGGCGTTGGATCTGCGCCTGCCGATTTAGCCATTCCAGCGAACGGCTCCAATCGCAGAGATGTCGTACCCGCCCAGATGCTCTGCGCGTCGGGCAAAGGCGTCGGTTCGGGAAAACTGAAGCAATGCCTGTAGTGCCGGTTCGAAATAGTCCCGCCGGTTCATCACCAAATCAAAGCTTTCGCTCGTCACCAGCGGTTGGAATCCAAGTCCCCCCGCAACGGCCTTTAGTCCAATCCCACAGTCAGCCTCGGCCATTTCGATCATTGTGGCCAAATCGGCGTGGCTTTCTGCGGTGCGTGGCGCGCTGGTAATCAAACCGGGTGCAATGCCGTCGCGGGCAAGCAGCACATCCAGCAAGCGTTGCGATCCGGCGCCCTCGGACCGCGTGGCGAATCGCAGGCTGCGTTCAGCAACATCGGCCAGGCCGGTAATCCCAAGTGGGTTGCCGGGCGCTGTCAGCAGCCCTTGCGTCCGGCGCGCCCAGTGAATGACCACAATCCGCGAGGAAGGCAGGTGCGCATGAACGGCAGGCAAATTGTAGGCGCCGGTGATCGGGTCAATCAGATGGCATCCCGCGACAACGGCCTTGCCCAAGGCCAACTGTTCCAGCCCGTGGGTGGACCCGTTTGTCAGCACTGCCAGCCCGGCCCCGGATTGGCGCAGCGCCCATTCAAGCAGTGGATCGCTTGATCCCGCATAGATGGGGGGCGCCGCTGCGATGCCC
>JAUSPL010000349.1 GCA_030656535.1 Gemmobacter sp. | reverse complement strand
TGACCAATGATTTCCGCGGCTTGGTCGCTGGCGACGCCTTGGCGCCGTTCAGTCTGGTGTGCAAAGCCGTTTCGGCCGATGGACGACCCACGGTAAAGCTGTCAGACAACCCGAACAAGGCAATGGGCCCGGCGGATCAGATCGCGCGCTACAAACGTGTGTTCGGCGTCGGGGATCAGGCCGCGATGGACGTTGTGGTCTAGCGCGATCCTGTCGCAGGCAACGCCCGGGGCAGCGCCTTGGGTGTTTGCGTTGACTTAGCCGGCCAGCGCCCGGAGACCCAGAAATATCACCGCCGACAGCAGCGCCGTTGCGGGCACCGTGATGACCCAAGCCGCCAGAATCGTCAGAAAATGCGAACGGCGCACCAGCTTGCGCCGCCCGCGCTCTTCCACTGCGACGGGTTTGCCCTTGATGATGCCCAGCATCCGCGCACGTCGCTCGGAGTGCCATTCACGGTAGAACCCAACCCCAAAGATGCCGCCGACCGCGATGTGGGTCGATGAAACCGGCAGTCCCAGCCAACTGGCCACGATAACAGTCAGCGCCGCTGACAACGCCACGCAATAGGCGCGCATCGGGTTCAGTTTGGTGATTTCAGATCCAACCATCCGGATCAGTTTTGGCCCGAACAACACAAGGCCAAAGGAAATCCCGGCCGCACCGACGATCATCACCCACAGAGGGATGGTGACGCTGGACGAAACGCCGCCATCTTGCACCGCGTGAACGATTGCTGCCAGCGGACCGACCGCATTGGCCACGTCATTCGCGCCGTGTGCAAAGGACAACAGGGCCGCAGACACCACCAGCGGCGCGCCAAACAGCTTTTTCAGCGATTTTTTCCGGTTCTCCATGCCTTCGGACTGCCGGCGGATCAAGGGCATGGCAATCAACTGCGTGATACCGCCAACGCCCAACCCGATCATGATTGACGAGAAGGTTGAAATATCGACCACTTTCTTCAGTCCCTTGACCGAAAGATAGGTGGCAAACACCCCCGCCATCAGCGCAATCAGGAAAGGCACCCAGCGGCGTGCGGCTGCGATCTTGTCGTCGGCATACATGATCCGCGCCTTGATCAGCGCGAGGAGCGCTGCGGCGACTATCCCGCCCAGCATGGGCGATATGATCCAGCTTGCTGCGATACGTGCCATCGTCGGCCAGTTGACAGCCATCAACCCAGCGGCCGCGATCCCTGCCCCCATGACACCGCCAACGACGGAATGTGTCGTGGATACCGGCGCGCCTATCCAGGTCGCCAAGTTGATCCAAAGTGCCCCGGCGATCATGGCCGCCAGCATGGCCCAGACGAAATCGTTGCCACTGCCCAGACTTTCGGGCGTCACTATCCCGCCTGAAATGGTTCCCACCACATCACCGCCTGCGATCAGCGCGCCTGCCGTTTCAAACACTGCAGCGATGACGATCGCACCGCCCATGGTCAGGGCGTTGGCCCCGACCGCCGGACCCATGTTGTTGGCGACATCGTTGGCCCCGATGTTCAAGGCCATATAGGCCCCGAACGCCGCAGCCGCGATCACAACAATCCGGTCGGGTGATCCGCCGGAAAACACCGCAGCTACAAAAGCGACAAGAACGATGAATGCCAAGGCAATCCCCGGCGCAATCAGCGGACGGGCTGCATATTGGGTCGCGCGCTCCAAATGGGAAATTCGCCCCAGATCTTTATCCAGCGTTTTCCATTTGTTGATTGGCTCGGGCAGGTCGGACATGGGGGCCTGTCGTCTGGAGTGTCATTCAGATGTTACAAATCTGCCATGATCTATCGCGGATCTACCCTCGCGGCAACGCGTTTCCCCGATCAAAGACAGCTTATAGCGAGCCTCCTCGTGTCGAAAGCCCGACCAGATAGGCGCGCAACTCTGGTTCTCTGACATTTGATGCGGCTTTGCTGGCGGGCACCCACTTGCGTTCGCGTTTGCCGGCTTCAGGGTAGCTGTCAGCCAGGCTGTCAACCATCAGTCGAAACACCTGTACTTCACAGTCTATCTGCATGCCGGCGCGCTTTCGCTTGGCGTATCCGAAACTTGTGCAGGCAGTTGTGTCGATCCGGCCTTTGACCCCTGCTTCCTCCCAGGCCTCTATGGCGGCGGCTTCGGACAGGGTGCGTCCGGGCATGGGCCACCCTTTGGGAATGATCCACCGCCGGGTGTCGAGGCTGCGGACCAGCAACACGTCTGGCTCGCTCGTACCATCGCGCAGACACAGCGCAGCAACCTGCAAGGCAGGCGGCCGTGTGGATAGCGGCGCAATTATCCCACGCAACCAGTTGCGCAAGTTTTCCATCATGGCGACCACCATCCAACATTGCCCGACAGAACCTGCCGGGCAATCCGGGTCGCGCGATCGATATGGCGCCGCCGGATCGGGTCATCTGGGGAAAGGCGCGGCATCGTCCAGCCCACGGACGCGCAGCACCTTGCCAGCGTGAACACCGGCACCATTGCGCGGTCTGCTGCGGTCAGGGGACGCACCTCTGCATAGCCTGCAACCAGCGCCTGTGCGATCAGTGGCAAGCAGGGTTCGGACAGGCACTGCGAGAGCACGGTACCAAGGTCATAAAGCCGGAACCCCCACCCTGCATCGTCAAAGTCGATCAATACGGGCCCTTCCGGTCCGATCAAGACATTTTCGCGCAAGACATCGGCGAGGATCAGCCCAAAGTCCCCGCCCGCCGCTTGATAGTCTGTCAAAGACTTTGACAGCCAGACTCTGGTGTCCGACAGCAACGCGCGCTCGGGGGGCGTCAGGTCGGGATGGTCCCAGAATCGGCCCCAGAACGGGACCTCGCCGGTCAGCCCGTCCACGTCCCAGGCCGGACGGCTGAATTCGGCGGGCAGCACCAGCGAATCTGATGCGTCATGGACCCGCGCAACCATGGCGCCAACCGCGCGGTGCAGGCTGGCTTGTGACGGGGGGGTGCCGGGCAACGGCACCCCGGCGGCACCCATCGCAGGACCGTCAACCCAATCAATGACCGAAACCAGCCGTCCCGAGGACAGCCGGTGCAGCAAGGCCCCGTCCGTCGCCGGGATCGCCCGCGGAACGGGGGCGCCCGCCTCTGCCAGCGCCGCGCACCACCACAGCTCTGATTGAATTGCCGACTGCGACTGATATCCGACGCGGTGCAATCGCAGGGCGGCCCGACCGGCGGGCCGCGTCGCGGCATAGACAGCGTTTTCGCGGTCAACGATCAGGTGCAGATTGGAAAGGCGCCAGCGGGGTGCCGCTTCGACTGCGTCCTGGGTCATGGGGTCATCGGGGTTTCAGCCAGCACCTGCCCCAGTGCGTCGGCGACAGAATCGGCATTCTCGCGCGAAAACGGCATCGGGGGGCGTATTTTCAATGTATTCCCGTGGCGCCCGATCTTGTTCAGAATGAAACCGCGCGCGACCATACGCTCCACCAGTTCGGACACGAACTCGGTCGCGGGTTCGCCCTTGTCGGTGACAAACTCGACACCAAAGAACAGCCCGGTCCCGCGCGCCTGCACCAGCCACGGGTGGCGCAGCGCGCGCATCCTGTCCAGCGCATAAGCCCCCACAGATTGCGCATTTTCCACCAGACCTTCATCCCGCAGCACGTCGAGCACGGCCAGACAGGCCGCCGCCGACACCGGGTTGCCGCCGAAGGTGTTGAAATACCCGAACGCTTCGCGGAACGCTGACATCACATCGGGACGGGCAAGCACAGCCGCAACAGGATGACCGTTTGCCATCGGCTTGCCTATGGTCACGACGTCAGGGGCAAACCCCATGCGGTCGTGCCCCCATAAATGGCTGCCACAGCGGCCAAAGCCGGGCTGCACCTCGTCGGCGATCAGCAACCCGCCTGCGCGGCGAATGACAGCGACCGTGGGATCAAGAAATCCGGGGGGCAGATCGGGCAGGCCCTCGTTGGCAAAGGTCGGGCACAGCATCATGCCGGAAAAGCCGTGGCCCGCAGCCTCCAGTTCCTCGATGGCGCGGGCGACATTGGTGGCAAAGGCGGTGGCCTGGCCATCCAGCGTTCCCCCCACGGGGCGCACGGAATCTGGCGCAGGCACCAGCCGGACGTGGCCCGGATAGCCCCCGATGGGCGGGCGACGGGTGGACAGAACCGACACGGCAGCCGTGTTGCCATGATAGGTGTTGTCGGTGGCGATGATGCCGCGCTTGCCGGTCACAGCCTGTGCCATGCGCAGGGCGATGTCGTTCGCTTCGGACCCTGTGCAAGTCATGATCGCTTGCGAAATGCCGTGACCCAAAGTTCCGGTCAGCCGTTCGATGTAGTCCAGCACCAGATCGTGCAGATACCTTGTATGCGTGTTCAATGTGGCCGCTTGTGCGCACATCGCCTGCACCACACGGGGGTGACAGTGGCCCACGTGCGGGACGTTGTTATAGCAATCCAGATACCGCTTGCCTGAGGCATCCCAAAGCCAGACGCCTTCGCCCCGCACGATATGCACGGGGTTGCGATAGAATGTTGGCACGTTGGGGCCCATAAGCCGGGCGCGCCGCGCGATCAAGTCATCCGTCATTCGTCATCCTCCACTCGTCCTCGCAGTGATTTCACTGCGCCGCGCTGAACTTTTGCTGTGACGCGCCGCCGCTGGCTGCCCAAGGTCGGGCGGGTTGCGATCCGGCGTTTAGGGGCGACCAGCGCCTCGCGGATCATTTCCACCAGCCGCTCGCGCGCCATTTCCCGGTTGCGTGCCTGGCTGCGTGTCTCCTCGGCGCGGATCACGATGGCGCCGTCCAGCGTCCAGCGGCGCCCTGCGATTCGTTTCAACCGTGTCTTGACCGGCGCGGGCAGATGGGGCGACCGCTCGGCCTCGAACCGCAGCTCTACCGCGGTTTCCACCTTGTTGACGTTTTGCCCGCCCGGTCCCTGCGAGCGGGTGAAGCTTTCCGAAAGCTCCCAGTCGGCGATGAACAAGGTGTCGGTGATACGCAGCATAAAGGGACGCTATCCAATCGCGCCGGAGGTGAAAAGACCGGGCGCAGACAACAAAGAGAAAGGGTTGCGCAAAGCGCAACCCTTTCCGAGATCTTCGAAGATGGTCCAGTTAGGGCGATGCCCAGTCGGGGTTCTGAACCTTTGGGGCTGCCCTTAGGCCTCGGCCCCCCCGATTGTCCTGAAACCTGTCTCCACACTCACTCTAGACACTGGACCACCTCCTTTCATTGCGTTTCCGATAGGGTCAGGCTGCCACATATTTTGTGGTTGTCAAACCTTTTTACGCTACCCGTGCGCTAAGCTGCCGCACAATTAGGCGAAATGGCACCAGTGCGATCACTGCCAATGCAAGTTTCACACTCCAGTCGGCCACAGCCAGTGAAACCCAAAGCGGAACAACCGGGCCAACGCCCAGAAGAGGCAGTGGCTCGGCGGCCCACGACACGTCATTTCCGGGCTCGAGCGCGGTCAAAGCCCCTGAAAACGCAATGGAAAAGAACAGGGCTGTGTCAACGCTGGACCCGACCAGGGTGGAGGCCAGCGGCGCGCGCCACCATGCCCCTGCGCGCAGGCGGTCGAACACCGCGACATCCAGCATTTGCGCGGCCAGGAACGCCAGCGCCGACCCCAATGCGATGCGAAGGGTCACCAGCGGTCCGAACTCGCCCACGATCATCGTGCCAACCAGCGAACAGCCAAGCCCGACAGCAAACCCGGCGAACACCACACGGCGGGCGGCGGCGGGGCCATAAACGCGGTTCATGACGTCAGTGACCAGAAAGGCCAGCGGATAGGTAAATGCGCCCCATGTCAGCCATTGGCCGAACAGGAACTGCACCAGAATATTGGAGGAGACGACAACAGCAGCCATGGCGATGATGCCGGGCAGAGGATAGCGGGACATGATGTTTTCCGTTTTTACAAGGTCGCGGAGACTTGACCCCGGTACCACACCGGGACGCGCTGCTTTAGCGCTGCATCCGCGCCGGGTCAAGAATGCCGCATGTACCCGTGTTCCGAAAGGACGCCGGTTCCCTGCTGTGCAACCCTTGCCGTCCTGAGGCCTTCGGCCAGACATGAGTAGCCCGCCGTCAGGGGGGCGAGGCCCGGTACCCGGATGGTCGTGGCGATATGCGGGACGGGTTCAGGCAGGCAAAAAATACTCGATGATTTCAGCCCGCTGAATGGGCAGGAAATTGTCATCCGATACCATCGTCACGCGCAGGCGACGGTTGGTGTCGTAGGTCACCGACATGCCCTCAAGGTTTCCGAACCGCCCACCACGGGTATGGATCAACGTTTCAGGACTGGTCCAGTCCCCAGGCGCAAAACGGCGCAGCCGCGTGGAAAACCCTGCGGGCACGCGAAAATCACGCTCTAATATATAGAAACGGCCATCGGGGCCAAAATCCGCAGAAACGGGCAGAAAGCTGTCCAATCGGGCCAGGTGCGCAATGACTTTCCACTGGTTCCCGTCTAGCCTGAATAGCGGAAAACGGTCGCCATCAGTGTCCTCGGGCAGGGTGTGCAGGCGGCCATGCTGGTCGATGGCAAGGGATTCCAGTGCCTTGTTCAGGCGCATCTTGACGAATTCCGGGGCACGGGGAAGTGCAGTTGCGGGGCCATCGACGCGATCATAGGCCAGCACGCGGGCGACGCGCAAACCTTCGAACGACACATAGATCCGTCCGTCGGGACCGACGGCGATGCCTTCGCTGTCGGCATCCTCGATGGCCAGCGTTTTGCCATCTGTCCCCTTCAGTGCGTGGATCGCATCGACCGTGACCGATGCAATGCGACCCTGCGCGTCGCGGATGAACCGCCCCGAGATAAGCCTGCCACGGTCGCTGAGCGCAAGGAACCGGACACCGTCGTCATAGACGTGGATGGCCGACACCCCGCCTATTCTGGTGTCAGATGCGCGCCACCGCGCCGAGCCGTTGAACTCTGCTCCGCCTGTCCCGTCCAACGCAAGCGCGGGCGAAAGGGCTGCGCACGCGATCAGCGCGAGGACAGAACGGCGGCGCATGATTTGGGCAGATCGGCCATCGTGTAATCGCGCGGGCCACGTTGGCGCGGCGCGGGGACCTTGGGCTTTTTCGGGTCGGCTTTTGGCGGGTTCAGGTAGTCTGTCACCCACCACTGAAGGGTTTCGTCACAGCCGTTTCCGCCCTTGGACAGTTCGGAAACCGTCGGCGACTGGGTTTCGCAAGCGTTGGACCCCGAGGGGCACTTCAGTCTGACGTGAAAGTGGGAATCGTGGCCATAGATGGGCCGGATCTTTTGCAACCATTTGGTATCGGCACGGGTTGCGGTCTTGCACATCTCGATCTTGACCGCTGCCGCAACAAAAATCCGATCGACACGTGAATCCAGCGCTGCGGCGCGCATCACGGCCTGATGCGATGCCG
>JAUSPL010000342.1 GCA_030656535.1 Gemmobacter sp. | reverse complement strand
GCAGGAAGTTGCGGTAGGGATCTTCGGCATAAAGCCGCGATTCCATCGCCCAGCCGTTGATTTTCAGGTCTTCCTGCCGGAACGGCAGCGGCTCGCCCGCTGCGACGCGGATCATCTGTTCCACCAGATCGACGCCAGTGATCAGCTCGGTCACCGGGTGTTCGACCTGCAACCTTGTGTTCATTTCCAGGAAATAGAAATTCCGGTTGCCGTCCACGATGAATTCCACCGTACCCGCGCTGGTATACCCCACAGCACGCGCCAGTGCGCAGGCCTGTTCGCCCATCGCCTTGCGCGTGGCTTCGTCCAGAAACGGCGACGGGGCCTCTTCGATGACCTTCTGGTTGCGGCGCTGGATCGAGCATTCGCGCTCGTGCAGGTAGACATAGTTGCCGTGCTGGTCGGCCAGAACCTGAATTTCGATGTGACGAGGTTGCGTCACGAACTTTTCGATAAAGATACGGTCATCGCCAAAGGAATTGGCCGCCTCGTTCTTGGACGACTGGAACCCCTCGCGGGCTTCGGCATCGTTCCATGCGATCCGCATGCCCTTGCCGCCACCACCTGCGGAGGCCTTGATCATCACCGGATAACCGATCTGGGTCGCGATCGTCACGGCTTCTTCGGCATCCGCAATCAGACCCATGTGTCCGGGAACGGTCGACACACCCGCTTCCATCGCGATTTTCTTGGAAGTGATCTTGTCGCCCATTGCCTCGATTGCGGGCGATGGGGGGCCTATGAACACCACACCCTCGGCCTCTAGCGCTGCGGCAAAGTTCATGTTTTCAGACAGGAAGCCATACCCCGGGTGGACGGCCTCGGCGCCAGTGGCACGCACGGCCTCCATGATCTTGTCGATCACGATATAGGATTGGTTCGCGGGCGACGGACCAATGTGATAGGACTCGTCGGCCATTTTGACATGCAGCGCGTTGCGGTCGGCGTCGGAATAGACGGCAACCGTCCTGATGCCCATCTTGCGCGCGGTCTTGATGACGCGGCAGGCGATCTCGCCTCGGTTCGCGATCAGGATTTTCTTGAACATTGCGGGTCCTTCCGGAGTATGGGCCGAGACGATGCCGGGAACATGAAAACGCCACCGCAGCCGGAGGCTGCGATGGCGTGGATTTGGGGCGGGGCGGGTCTTGACCCGCGCATGTAGGGAACGACGGGCGCAGGGCCGCGTCGAAAAGTCTTAGAAGCCGGTGTAGCCGCGGCTGCGACAGGCGGGCAGGCCCGGGACGCCGCAAGACACACCACCCGCAACGGCGCCGATAAGCGCGCCTTGGGTTTTGCTGCCACCAGTTGCGTCTGCAATGACAGAACCAGCCAGCGCGCCGGCGACGGTCCGCTCTGCGGGCGAAGATTCGCACCCGCCAAGCACCATGACGCAAGCTGCTCCAGCCGCAAGGATAATTGATCGCATTTTGCTCTGCCTTTAATTTGGTTTGATTGGGTCGATACGACACCACTATCTTCCGCTGCCACGCGGTACGCAAACCACAAGATTGTGTCGCTGCGGCCATAGGCCGTCTGGCGCCCATCACGACCAGGGTTTCCGGCGAAAGATTGCCCAAAGCGCGACCCGGCAAGTCGGCCGGGTCGCAAGTTTGGGGAAGGGGATCGGTTCAGGGAATGAACCGGGACATCACCACGCACTGATGATGCCCTTGTCCCAAGATTGACGTCCGACCAGTCCCGCGCAAGGGGGCGCCGCGCAGGTCCCGGGACTTGCGCGGCGAATTGCCAAAGCTGAGGTGCGGTCGGCGGGAACATGCCTAGTCCTCATCCTCATCGTCCCAGACGTCGTCTGAGGCCATCGGGCCGTCCTGAGGCAAGAACACATCCGGGAACGAGGCCTGTGCCCGTTTCACGTCGATGCGCAGCAGGGCATCGTAGCTTTCGGCGTCGAAGGGATCCTCGGCCGGGACAACCTCGCGGCCAAACAACCAGGACAGTCGGCCAGCGTCCAGATTTCCACGTTCGAAGGGGTCTTCGCCAAAGTGTTCCCACAATGCGCGCATGAAGCCTTCGTCGGCCTTGCGGTCGGCGGCTTTGCGGTCGCGATAGCGTTCACGTTTGATGATTTTTGTGGCGCCCTCTTTCGAGGCGCGTCGGATCACGAACTGAAAATCGGTGCTGGGCAGTCGCCCGGGAAACCCGCGATGTTTCAGCATGACAAATCCCCAGCGATAATGGGGGTGGAACGGGCGGGACCGCGCAACGCGACCCGCCCGAACAGATTACTTGTATTTGCCGGTGTAGGCCGGTTCGGAAGACACTGGCTCGGAGATGTAGACCGGCTCGGCCTCTTTTTTGGCGCAAGCGGCGACAACAGCAATAAGCGAAAGCGCAAGCAACGCGCGGACAGTAGTGGACATCCTCTGCTCCATTTATAAAGGGCCGCTCGGGCGGATGACGTGCCCGGCAGCTGATTGATCGACACGAACGCATCGCGCCCGCTGGCATTCAGCTTAACCGATCTCGCGCGCATCGCCCATGCCTGAGCATTCAAGTTCGTGCGATGTGGCCGGGAAGCATCATTCCGCCGGGCCGCCGCTGCGACGACAGCAATTTGTGTTGGGTACATCAGAAAATCTCCCAGATGCAGGCGTTGTCTTCAAAGGAATACGCTTCGAAGAACTGCGTCGCCTCTGGCATTATTTCGCCGAAAGGAACAGGAATATCCGACAGGGATATCACGATCTGCTGTGGGGTCGGCCCGGTAACCGTGCTGACGCGAGGCAGGGCGTATGTGTTGCACAGGAACTCCATATCCGCAGCCGCAGTCTCAAAGTCCACGGTACCGCTGTTGCGTGCGATCTGAGGCGCGATGAAACGGAAGCGGGCGGTCAGCCCATCGGGTCCCGGTTCGGTCAGCACAACGTCCTGCAACAGTACCTGCTGCCCCGAAGGCACCGCGATCAGGTCTTGGGCGGCGACCGGCGTCACAGCAAACAAGACGCCCACCAACAAACCCTTGCGCATCAGGCGGTCCCTTTGCGCAGCAGGATTCGACGGGCCTTTTGCGGCGACGGCAGATCCTGAAGCACGCCCAATGGCGTCAACGTCTCTGCTTGTTGATCTGCGCTTGCAGCGCGCAAGTCCAGAATCACGGTCCCGTCCGGCGTCACCGCGTCTCTAAAGAACGTCGCATAGGTCGATACTGGATAGTGAAACCCACAAGACAGAAAGCTGATCGCCAGGTCGACCGGTTCTGCGTCATCAGCGGCCTCAACACGCGGGTTGAGCGTTTGAATCGCAGCCTCGGCAACTCCGTTCGCCTGCAGCAGCGCGCGAGCAACCGACAGGCTGGAATAGGCGGCGCCCTCTTTCTGGCACCCGAAATGCCGTCGCTCATTGCTTTCCAAGTCGATCAGTAGCACTTCCGCGCCAAGTTCGCGCGCGGCAAAAAGATCAAAAAACGCGTAACCGCACCCAATGTCGGCAATGCGCTTTGGGGCCAGGCTCCGCAGCAGTGGCGCCAGAGCGCGGTACTCGGCATGGATCACCCCTGCCGCACACCGTGCCACCGTCTCG
>JAUSPL010000294.1 GCA_030656535.1 Gemmobacter sp. | reverse complement strand
TTGCAGCATCGACAGCACCGATAGCTCGGTCCCCGACGCCCAGAACTGCAGCTTGACCTTGACGGTCATCAGCGGCGCGAACCATGCGACCGGAAACAGCACGGCAAGCGCGGCATTGGCTGCGATCAGGGTGTGACGGGTCATCGACGGCTCCGGTACGGGGTCGGACTGATGTGGAACGATTTCATCCCGCACACAACACATGGTCCCGCGTCAGGCATGCAAAAACCCGCCCGGGCAGGTGCCGGGCGGGTTTTGTGTCAGGTCAAGCAAGGATCAGTTGTCGTAACCGACCTCTTCCATGATGCGCAGCGCGGCGGGACGCAGTTTGGCCAGTTCTGTCAGGTTCAGCGTATCGGGGGTGAAGTCCCCCCAGCTTGCGACCAGGTCTGAACGTTTCGCGCCCTCCAGTACCGGGAACTCGTGGTTCACTTCGGCATAGATGGCCTGGGCTTCTGGTGACACAAGGTATTCCATCAACTTGATCGCGGCGTCCTTGTTCGGTGCAGCCTTGGTCATGGCGATCCCCGATACGTTCACATGCGTGCCGCCGTCTTCAAACTTGGGAAAGATGATCCGGACAGACTCGGCCCAAGCCTTTTGTTCCGGGTCGGCCAGCATCGCGCCCATGTAGTAGGTGTTGGTCAGGCTGATGTCACATTCGTCGGCCCAGATGGATTTCACCTGACCACGGTCGTTGCCTTCGGGCTTTTTCGCCAGATTGGCGCGCAGACCGGCTGCCCATTCCTTGGCCTCCTGTTCGCCGTGATGCGCGATCACGGCTGCCAGCAGCGCAAGGTTATAGTCGTGCACACCGGGGCGGGTGCAGATGCGGCCTTTCCATTTGTCCGAGGTCAGGTCTTCGTAGGTGGTGACCTCACCATCCGCCACGCGGTCCTTGCTGGCATAGACGACGCGGGCGCGGCTGGTCAGTGCAAACCAAAGGTCATCCGGGCTGCGCATGCTTTCGGGGACGGCAGCTTTCAGAACGGCGTTGTCGACGGGCTGTAGCACATCGGCATCGACGATCTGTTGAAGGTTTGCGATATCCACCGTCATCACGAGGTCAGCCGGGGACCGGCTGCCTTCGGATTTCAGCCGCTCGACCAAGCCTTTGTCGATATGCGCAAGATTGACGGTGATGCCGGTTTCCTTGGTGAACGCCTCCAGCACCGGTTCAATCAGGAAGGCTTGACGGCTGGTATAGACGTTGACCTCTTCGGCCAGGGCGGGCAGCGCCACCAGTACTGCGACCGAGGCGAACAGAGCAGAGCGGAATGACATAACTTAGTCCTTTAGTCGGGAATGCTGTTGCTGCTTATTCCCGACTAATTCGCTTTGGTCAATACCTGAGTTTTTCAGATGGGATTATCGCGCGGCCTTTTCTTCGGCTTTTGCGCGGTTCCACAGCGCATCCATTTCGGCAAGATCGCTGTCGCCGGGGGCTTTGCCCTGCGCAGACAGCCAATCCTCGATCCGGCCAAACCGCCGGGTGAATTTCGCGTTCGCGGCGCGCAAGGCGGCTTCGGGATCGATGTCCATGTGTCGGGCCAGATTGGCCATGACGAACAAAAGGTCGCCGAACTCTTCGGCCCTTTCCGCGTCGCCCAAGGTGTCGCGTGCTTCGACCAGTTCGCGGGTTTCCTCGACGATCTTGTCCAGCACCTGATCGGTGGAAGGCCAGTCAAACCCGACCCTTGCTGCCCGCTTTTGCAGCTTGACCGCGCGGGTCAGACCGGGAAGGCCCATCGCCACGCCGTCAAGAACGCGGGCCTCGGCCTTGTCCGCACGTTCAAGCGCCTTGATCGCCTCCCAGTCTGCGGTTTGCTGCTCGGGCGATTTGTCGCGGGATTCATCGCCAAAGACATGCGGGTGCCGGGCAACCATCTTGTCTGAAATCGTCTGCACCACGGCGTCGAAATCAAACAACCCTGCCTCGTTGGCCATCTGGGCGTGATAGACCACCTGAAACAGCAAATCCCCCAGTTCGCCTTGCAGCTCTTCCCAGGCGCGGCGGCTGATTGCATCGGCGACTTCGTGCGCTTCCTCGATCGTGTAGGGCGTGATGGTGTCGAAATCCTGAACCAGATCCCACGGGCACCCGGACGCCGGATCACGCAAGGCGCGCATGATCGCAAGCAGGCGCGGTATCCCGCCGGCAGGGTTGCGGATCAGGTCCTGTGTGGTGTCTGGCATTGCGGTGGCCTTTGATTTGGGATCATGTGCGGGCTTAGCCGGGATATGCAACAGGAGTCCATAATGCCCGTCCTTAACCGGATCGCCGATTACGCGGACGACATGAAACGTTGGCGCCAGCACCTGCACCGGCACCCCGAACTGGGCTTTGACTGCCACGACACGGCGGCCTTCATCATCGAGCGGCTTTATGAGATCGGCGTGGACGAAATCCATACCGGCATTGCCCAGACCGGAATCGTGGCGATCCTGTACGGGCAGGGTGACGGCCCGACGATCGGCCTGCGCGCCGATATGGACGCGCTGCCGATCGTGGAAACGACTGGCGCCGAATATGCATCAACCGTTTCGGGCAAGATGCACGCCTGCGGGCACGACGGCCATGTGACGATGCTGCTGGGTGCCGCCAAGTACCTTGCCGAGACGCGCCGGTTTGCGGGGCGCGTTGCACTGATCTTTCAACCGGCCGAGGAAGACGGCGGCGGCGGGCAGATCATGGTGCAAGAGGGCGTGATGGATCGGTTCGGCATCGGACAGGTTTACGGCATCCACAACTCGCCCAATGTGCCGTTTGGAAAGTTTGTCACCACGCCCGGTCCCTTGATGGCGGCGGTTGACACTGCCCATGTCTATTTGACCGGCAAGGGTGGGCACGGGGCCACGCCGCAAGACACGGTTGATCCGATCATCGCGGCGGTCGGCATGATCGGCGCGCTGCAAAGCATCGTGTCGCGCAACACGGCAGCCATCGACGCGCTGGTGATTTCCGTGACCCAGATCCATTCCGGCACCGCGTCAAACATCATCCCGGAAGAAGCGTGGTTTTGCGCAACCATCCGCAGCTTTACCCCCGAAGTGCGCGATCTGGCCGAACGCCGATTCAATGAGATCGTGGCTGGCCATGCGTCGGCCTATGGCGTGACCGCGCGGGTCGAATACGAGCGGGGCTATCCTCCGACCGTAAACCACCCTGAGGAAACCGAATTCGCCGCCGAAGTGGCGCGCGAGGTCTCCGGCAAGGATCTGGTGGACGCCCGCGCAGACCGCGAAATGGGCGCCGAAGATTTTTCCTACATGCTTGAAGCCCGTCCCGGTGCCTATCTGTTCCTGGGCACTGGTCCGGGTGCCGGGCTGCACCACGCGGCGTATGATTTCAACGACGCCGCAGCCCCGATCGGCGCGTCGTTCTTTGCCCGTCTGGTCGAGCGTGCCCAACCCCTGCGCTGACCGTTCTGGCGCAAGGTCGCGCGTCTTTGACGCAGCACCGGGGCTGTCGCCCGCAGGCACAGCGCCGAAGGGTCCGCATGGGGTGATGGGGGCCGCGTCCCATTTGCGTCGACGGGTCCCTGAAGGCCGCCAGATCACGGCGGGACTTGCGGTGGCGGTGGTTCCGGGGTAAAGGCGGCGCACTTCACAGGCTGGGGCGGGCAGTCGGGGTTTATCCCGAGTGTCCACCGGTTGGGCAAGGCGTTTCCGCCAAGTCTGAAATCCCCAGCCGAGGCGCGAAACCGGAAAGGACTTCGACATGGCGCTTCCTGACTTCAATATCCGACAGCTGCTTGAGGCTGGCGTTCACTATGGCCACCAGACCCAGCGCTGGAACCCGAAGATGGGCGAATACATCTACGGCGACCGCAACGGGATTCACATCCTCGACCTGACCCAGACCGTCCCGATGCTGGACCAGGCTCTGAAGGTTGTGCGCGACACCGTCGCCAAGGGCGGCCGCATCCTGTTTGTCGGCACCAAGCGTCAGGCGCAAAAGCCCGTCGCCGATGCCGCTGAAAAATGCGCTCAGTACTACATGAACCACCGCTGGCTGGGCGGTACCCTGACCAACTGGCAGACCGTGTCGAAATCCATCCAGCGTCTGAAGCAGATCGACGAGCAGATGGGTCATGGCGCTGAAGGCCTGACCAAGAAAGAACGCCTTGGCATGGAACGCGAGCAGTCCAAACTGCAAGCTTCGCTGGGCGGGATCCGTGACATGGGCGGCGTTCCTGACCTGCTGTTCGTGATCGACGTCGGCAAGGAAAGCCTTGCTGTTCTTGAAGCCAACAAGTTGGGCATCCCGGTTGTCGGCATTGTGGACACCAACTGCTCGCCCAAAGGCGTAAGCTATGTGATCCCGGGCAACGACGACGCAGCACGCGCCATCGGCATGTATTGCGATCTGGTCGCCCGTGCGGCGCTGGACGGCATGACCGCCCAGATGGGCGCAGCCGGCATCGACCTTGGATCGCTGGAAGCAGCCCCGGAAGAAGAAGCGGTCGCCGAGGCCTGAGGGTCTGTCGCGCGAACGTTACGGGGCGGGGGTATTCCCCCGCCCGATTTCATGGATATGAACTGAGGAGAGGCCGACATGGCAATTACCGCTCAGATGGTGAAGGAACTGCGCGAATCGACCGGCGCAGGGATGATGGATGTCAAGAAAGCGCTGACCGAAACCGACGGTGACATGGATGCCGCCGTTGATTGGCTGCGCACCAAGGGCCTCGCGAAGGCGGCCAAAAAGGCCGATCGCGTTGCGGCCGAAGGTCTGGTTGGCGTGGCCGTAACCGATGGTCGCGGCGTTGCTGTCGAGATCAACTCGGAAACCGATTTTGTGGCAAAGAACGTCGACTTCCAGTCGCTTGTTCGCGAAGTGACCAAGGTCGCGCTGCAGACCGGCGAGTCGGTCGAAGTGGTCCGGGCCTCGGATCTGAACGGCAAGACGGTCGAAGAAGTGATCGGCGAAGCCATCGCCCGTATCGGCGAAAACATGACCTTGCGTCGGATGCACATTCTGGAAGGCGACACCGTGGTGTCGTATGTCCACAATGCTGCGACCGAAGGCATGGGCAAGATCGGCGTTCTGGTTGCGCTGAACGGCCCCGCCGACAAGGCACAGGCCATCGGGCGTCAGTTCGCGATGCACATCGCGGCGACGTCCCCTTTGTCGCTGTCCGAAGCGACCCTGGACCCTGCCGTTGTGGAGCGTGAGCTGGCTGTGCAGACCCAGAAAGCGCTGGAAGAAAACGCCGCCTCGCCCAAGCCGAAGCCGGAAAACGTGATCCAGAACAACATCATCCCGGGCCGGATGAAGCGGTTCTTTTCGGAAAACACGTTGCTGGGTCAGCAGTTCGTGGTCAACCCTGATGTCACCGTGGCTCAGGCTGCTGCGGACGCCGGGGTGGAGATCACCGGATTTGCCCGCGTCGCTGTTGGCGAAGGCATTGAAAAGAAAACCGAAGACTTTGCGGCCGAAGTTGCCAAGATGGCTCAGGGCTGACGTCACAACCTGCGCCTTTGGGCGGGAGGACTTTGGCCGTCCATCGGGCGATCAGACCAAATAAAAACGGTGCAACCGAAAGGTTGCACCGTTTTCCGTTCTGTGCTGCCTACTGGGGATGAGACAGGGCACGAGCGAAATCCAGGACACGGGCGCAAATACGGCGCATGCCCTGAACAGGTTTGCGGATCCGGCCTGAAATCTGCACCGGACCCTGATGTTCCATGGCCAAATGCCATCACACACGGAACCCGACCATAATGCTGTGGCGTTGCCTGGCCGGGTAGTCGGGATTTCCATACCTTGCGACCTTGCCCATGATTTGTCGTGCCCGGTTTGAGCGGATCGCACGCAGCTTGTTGACGCTGAAGCAGGCAACGGTGCGACCTTTGCAGGTCGCACCGTCCGGACCGTGGCCGCCGCGTTTTGGGGATGCTGGCAGCCGACACTCCGTTTGCGCCGGGACGGCGGACGTAATGCGCCCGGTTCCTGGCACCCGGTTTCCCGGTGCGCTTGGGCCGACCTGAAATTTGCGTCGGGTCCCTTGCTGCTCCTGTGGCGTAACCCCACCACGCGCGGAACAGTGCCAGACTACAAAGTGACGTAACGTCACAAAAGTATGGGATTCCCTACCCGCGCGGTGTTTCCTGCACAGCGGTCAGAGCGCCGGAAAAAATGTGGTTCAACATTGCTGCTTTGGCCACGGCATGCGCCGTCGTTTCGACGTCCAGAACCTCACGGGCCAATCTAAGATGCTTTTCTACCATTGCGGATGAAATCGCCATGATCTGGGCAATGTCCTGGGTGGTCTTTCCTTCGGCCACCCATTCCAGCGCCTCGCGTTGGCGTGGCGACAGCGAGCGCCGTTGGATACGGAAGGGCATATGTGTGATGCGCAGGTGCATCATGTTGCAAATCGCCTGCACTTCGTCACCATGGACCTGCCAAAGCTCATCCACATCTTGTTGTGTCAGTCCGGGGTGGGCCGTCAGCCCCATCCCGCCCTTTTCGCGTGGGGATACCTCGGCAAAGCTGATGGAGTACCCCGCAGTGATCCCGGCACGGCGGGTCATGTCCATTGCCATCAGCTCCTCGGCTGACAGTCGACCAGCGGCGCGTTCTGTTTCCGCCCACTGCCATGAGCAAGCGCCCGTATTCGCCAGAACCCAATGAAACATCGGGGTTTTCATGAAAAAGCCGGCATCGAAATAATCATGGGTCATGCCGCGGTCATGGTTGGACAAAAACAGCGCATCCTGGATGTCACCCAACGAATTTTCGCGCTTTTGCCGGGTGAACCCATAGATGACCCGGGTGAATCCATACTCGGCCATTGCGGCAAGATGCATGGCCCAGACTTCCTCTGGGGTTTGCGCATTCGCTATGCGTTGCAGGTGATACAATGCGTTGGTCAAATAGCCAATCTCCTGCGTTGCAGCGACTGCGACTGGGCCGGGGGAAATCTCGTCCCGAAGTGCCAGCATACTTTGACTTGTGGTTCTCATCCCGTTTCCTTTAATACAGGCCGGCTGGTCATCCTGTCGAGGCTGACCTTTTGGCACCGGCAGGGCGGTGTGGTCACCCCGATGAGGACAACAATTGCAAGAGATGCGTGATGTGATCGTGATCGGCGGCGCCGTGATGGGCGCTTCGGTGGCGTATTGGTTGACAAAATTCTCCCCGAATCTTCGCGTCAGCGTGATTGAGCGTGATACGACCTATGCAAGGGCGTCGACGGCGCTGTCGGTCGCGTCGGTCCGGCAGCAGTTCACAAACCCTGTCAACGTCGAGATTTCCCGATTCGGGGTTCAGTTCATTCGTGATTTCGGACAGGAACTGGGCCTTGAACGTGGGGCAGGGGATCTGGGTCTGAAGGAAAACGGCTACCTGTTCCTGGCGGGGTCACAAGATGCGGCGGACGTCATGGCCGAGGTGGCCG
>JAUSPL010000456.1 GCA_030656535.1 Gemmobacter sp. | reverse complement strand
TGCGGCGGCTGCAATCGGGGGCGGTTGCGACCTTGGAACGTGGTCTGCTGGCGGCGCAACAGGCCCGAACCTTGCTTAGTCAGGCGATTGCCGCGCGCGGGACGCTTCCTGCTCGGCTGACCGAGGATGCAGAGGCCTTGCAACAATTGATCGATAACGCGGACACGCTGGATGCCATAGCGTCGGCCCTGAAACCGCTTTCAGACGGCGACGAAGCCCTGCGTGATTTCGCGGGCGCACAGGGAAGTCTGGCGCTGCCGGTGCAGGGCAACGTGTTGCGCCGCGCGGGGGAACCTGATGCGGCCGGGATCGCCCGCCCGGGATTGGTGATCGTCACACGCCCTCAGGCGCTGGTGTCGGCCCCCTGGTCGGGAACAATCCGCTACCTGGGTCCGTTTCTGGACTACGGAAATGTGATGATCCTGGAGCCCGGGGAAGACTATCTGTTGGTTCTGGCTGGCCTTGGCACCGTTTATGGTGCGGTGGGCGAAGTTGTGGCCCAGGGCGCGGCACTTGGGTTGATGGGCGGCGCAGACCTGTCGCCGTCGGATGCTGTCGTGTTTGTGAACGATACGCGCAAGGGTACTGGCGCTGTCGGCTCGGAAACGCTCTATATGGAATTGCGAAAGGGCGGTGCGCCCATAGACCCGGGCGACTGGTTCGCCGATACCAAGGAATAGGACGCCATGAGGAAATTCGTCTTTGCCGCGCTGGGCGGTACCGTCGCCGGGGCAGTCATTGCAACCCAACTCGCCGGACCGTTGATCGCGCAGGAACAGACGCGAAATGCCTCAGTCTATCAACAGCTTGATCTGTTCGGAGACATCTTTGAACGCATCCGTGCGCAATATGTGGAAGAGGTCGCACCCGAGGCGCTGATCGAGGCGGCGATCAACGGCATGTTGACATCGCTGGATCCCCATTCAAGCTATCTGGCCCCCAAGGCCTTTGGCGACATGCAGGTGCAGACGCGCGGCGAATTCGGTGGCCTGGGCATCGAGGTGACTCAGGAAGATGGATTCATCAAGGTCGTATCGCCAATCGACGACACCCCTGCCGATGCAGCGGGCATCGAGGCAGGTGATTTCATCACCCATGTGGACAACGAATCGGTGCTCGGCCTCAGCCTTGATCAGGCGGTCGAAAAGATGCGCGGCCCGATCGGTTCGGAAATCGTCATCACCGTGGTGCGCGAAGGCGTCGCTGATCCGTTCGATGTGTCGATCATCCGCGACAAGATCAAGCTGACAGCCGTGCGCGCCCGGCTGGAGGGGTCGACCGCAGTCTTGCGCGTGACCACGTTCAATGACCAGACCTATCCCAATCTGGAAGCAGGCCTGAAGAAGGTGATCGAGGATGCCGGAGGCATGGACAAGGTCAACGGCATCGTGCTGGACCTGCGCAACAACCCCGGTGGACTTTTGACGCAGGCGATCAAGGTGTCGGACGCCTTTCTTGATACCGGGGAAATTGTCTCGACCCGAGGCCGGAGCGCCGGTGACGGGGAACGGTTCAACGCAACCAAAGGCGATCTGATCAACGGTAAACCCATTGTGCTGCTGATCAACGGCGGATCGGCTTCGGCCTCGGAAATCGTCGCAGGTGCGCTGCAAGATCATCGCCGCGCCATCGTGGTGGGCACCCGCAGCTTTGGAAAAGGCTCGGTCCAGTCGGTCATTCCGTTGCGCGGCGATGGGGCGATGCGGTTGACGACATCCCGCTACTTTACCCCTTCGGGACGCTCGATTCAGGCCTTGGGCGTGGCACCGGACATCATTGTGGAACAGCCCCCACGCACCCCTGCCGATGAAACCGCAGCCGAAACGCCCAAGCGTCCCGCCCGGTCCGAGGCGCAACTGCGTGGCAGCCTGACCAACGATTCCATGTCCGAGGACGAAAAGCGCCTGTTGGAAGAAGAGGCCGCACGCGCCGAAGCGTCGGCCAAGCTGCGGATCGATGACTATCAACTGGCCTATGCCATAGACATCCTTCGCGGTCTGTCGGCCATCGAGAAATGACCGACGCCGCTTTGCTGCCGTATCGCCCCTGCGTCGGGGTGGTGCTGATCAACCCCGCTGGCCTGATCTTTGCCGGCCAGCGGCTCGACAGCGACAGCCCTGCATGGCAGATGCCGCAAGGCGGGATTGATGACGGCGAAAAACCACGCGCGGCAGCCTTGCGTGAGCTGTGGGAGGAAACCGGCGTCACTGCAGATCTGGTGGAATTTGTGGCCAAATCAAAAGATTGGGTGACCTATGACCTTCCGCCGGAATTGTTGGGCCGGGTCTGGGGCGGAAAATACCGCGGCCAGCGGCAAAGGTGGTTTCTGTTCAGATATAAGGGCCGCGACGAACAGGTCCGCATCGACACTGAACACCCCGAGTTTTCCCGCTGGCGCTGGATCGGCGCAGACGAAATGCTGACGGCCATCGTCCCGTTCAAGCGCGCCGTGTACAGCCAGGTCATCCAGGGATTTCGCGCGCACCTGCGCTGATATCCGGGGAGATCGCGGTTTCAAACGGTATACTGGCAACCAGGGAACAGCGTATGGCGGCATAGTCCTGATCGGGCTTGGGTCCAAACTTGGGTCAGGGCACGCCATTTTCAGGCCCAGCAAGATGCGCGACGGGCCAATCCGCAATGCCGACATGACCCTGCGCCAGCGGGCCACGTCGTGGCCGGGGTCAAGGCGGGGAAAATGCGCAGATCGACCTAACTGGCGATGGACCGCCTGCCCGTCGATCACCGTTCGGTGCGCATGCTGGTCTGTATCCCGGAACTGTCGTATCGCAAGAGGCCAGAGCGTCTGGACATTTCGTCTGGCATGCGCACGTTTGGCCTTGTCTTCGATGATGGGGCGAACTGAGCCGCGGTGCGTGCACGTCGCGAAAGGTAAGGAGGCCCGTCATGGGAACTGAGACGATCGACGACGATATCCTGATGGCCTATGTCGATGGCACGCTGGACTTTGACGGCATGGCGCAGGTCGAGGCCGCTGTGGCCGACAGTGAAGAAGTGGCGGTCCGGCTCGCCGAGCTTTTTGAAAGCCGCGCGGCCTTGCTCGACGACCCCGACGCAGATCCGGCCCCCACTGATGAGGCGCTCGGGATGGCTACCGCGCCAGGTGCGGCGCAAGGTTCTCCCGCGAACATTCCCGGACGCAGCGTGGCTTGGCAGCTAATGGCGCTTGCTGCCAGCGTCGCCTTGGTGGTCGGGCTGGGCGCCGGGTGGATGCTGGCGGGTGGCAGCAACACAGAAGCCTCGAGCCCCGTGCCCCCGGTCGCCCCGCCCCCGGCCGCACAGGCGACTCTGTTGGATAATACCGAGATCGTTGCTGCCTTGGCGACACTTCCGGCCGGTGAATCGCTTGCGCTGGCAGGCGGCGGCGAGGTGCGCGCGATTGCCACCCATCGCAATACCGCAGGCACATTGTGCCGAGGGGTGGAACACGACCGCGCCGACCGTCAGACAGTGATTGCCGTTGTCTGCCGTGATGGGGGGCAGTGGAACCCTCAACTGACCGTGGCCGCCCCGGCCGAACAGACCGGCTATGCCCCGTTGTCGTCACTGGAAGTCATGGATAGTTATTTGGCGCTAACGGGGGCGGGGGAAAGCCTGTCCCCCGAAGACGAGGCCGCTGCGCTGGCGGACCTGCGCTGACCTGACCCCACAGGTCTATGGAAACCTGGTCTGAATGGCTGGTTTCGGATCAGCCCCCGCAGGTTGCGCTGGTCTTGCGACCCGACGCACACGATATCATGGGGTGCGTCGCCTACCTGGGCACCGACGCATCAGAAATCGTGGATGCGGACGTTGTTCAGCATCTTTTGCAGGGTCAGGACAAAGGCCCGGCGTTCATCGTCTGGGACGCCTTTGAACATGTGCGCATAGGTTTTCGCCATATGCGGCCACATCGATTCGAACGCAGCGCGGCCGGTGTCGGTCAGGAACACCCGTGTGGCGCGGCTGTCAGTCGGATCGGGTTCGCGGCGGATCATGTCTTCGTTCGCCATCTGGTCCAGCGCCCGTGACAGGGTTGATTGTTCTACCACGGCGTAGACCGCCAGTTGCCGGATCTGGACCCCGTCTATCACCGCCAGCGTCGCCAGCGCCCGCATCTTTGGCGTGGTCAGGCCCAAAGCCGACATTTCGGCGCGCAAACTGGCATTATAGCGCCCCATGATCCGGTTCATCAGATAGGGAGCAAAATTTGACAGCCCAAGCTCGCCCAACCGGGGCGGGCCATCTGGGGCGGTCGTGTCGTTGCCCTGATCCTTCATCCGTCTTTCCCTTTAACCCAAAGGCCGATGCGGCCGTCGCAATGCCTGTCTGTGTGTCAGGCCCCCAGCCGCTTGGCAGCCAGATAGCCCGACCCTCCACCAAGCCCAGGCCCCGGATGTGTCGAGGCGCCGATATGCGCAAGTCCCCGGACTTGGGCGGCAGTACCCGGCAGGCCGAACGGGCGCCAGATGAAAAACTGATCTATGGTGCACGCGCCGCCGTAGGGATCACCGCCCACAAGGTTCATGTTGATCTGCTCCAGATCCGCGGGCGAATAGGCCCGGCGCGCCAGCTTGATGCGGTCAAAGTCCTTGATGTGACGCGACAGGATGGATTCGATCCGGTCGGCAAACGCTTCGCGAGTTTGTTCGCTCCATCCGGGGGTGGTGACTATTTCGCCCGCTGCATCGCCTTTGATAACGCGCGGCGCATCCGGAATCTGCAACCACAGGATCGCCTGACCGTCGGGGCAGCGCGACGCGTCAAGCCGGTGGGGCTGTCCGACGCAGATGGTTGGCATGGCGGGCAACTGGCCGCGCTCGGCTTCATTGGCAGATTTCGACACGGCATCAATACCGTCTGACAGGTGGATCAGCGCCACGTCGTCCAATCCCGGCGTCAGCCATTCGGGTGGGGCATCCAACGCGTAGTGCAGTTGGAAATTGCCGCGCCCGTGGCGATAGGCTTGGGTGGCTTCTTGCGCCTGCGGCAAAGACACATCGCGCAAGAGGCGGGTGTAAAGCTGTCCGGGCGTGACAGATGCAAGCACAGATTTGGCCATGATACGTTCACCGCCCACCAATTCCACGCCGCGTGCGTGGCCGTTTTCAACGATGATCTTGTCAACATCGGCGTCTGTGCGGAACGCGCCACCCTGTTCCTCGATCAACGACCGGAAGGCCGCGACAGCGGCGCCCGACCCGCCCTTGACGACGGGGGCACCCGCCGCCTCCAGCGCAAACGCGACGACGCGGGCCATTTGGCCGGAATAGGTTGATTCCGGGGTCAAACCACAGTGCAGCACCCAAGGCGCCCAAAGGGCCTGAACCAAGGGACTTGTGTATCCGGTTTCCAGCCAGCCGCGCGCAGGTGCAAGCGCCGACCCGAACCATGCCGCAAGGCCCTTGACCCCACGACGCCGGGCCTGCCCGAACAGCAGCTTTGCCGTCGGCCAGGACCAAAGATCCCCGCCCAGCAGCGAAAACAGAAACGGAGCATCCGCCTCGATCCCACCCACGTCAGCGGCGTGGCGATCGCCATCACCGGACGACAAGGCGTTGAAGCTGGCGATATTGACGCTGCGATCTGTGGTCAGGACCAACGCAGATCCGTCAGGGCGCAGCACAGCCGTCGGGTGCGCCGTGTGGCAGAACGTCAAACCATGGCGCGCAAGGTCTGGCCCAAGGGCTGCATGGGCGGGCGACGTCAGGAACAGGACAAAGGTGGTCGCCATCACATCGTGATGAAACCCGGGCAGCGTGATGTCCTCGGTCCGCAGACAGCCCCCAAGCGTGGCAGCGCGTTCCAAAACCAGAACGCGCCGTCCCTTTTTACCCAACATCGCCGCCGCGACGAGCGCGTTGATGCCCGACCCGATGACGATATGGTCCACGGCTCAGCCCCTCGGAACCAGAGCGAGCGCGCGGATCGGCGAACCGGTTCCGTTTTCGATCTTGAGCGGCGCCGCGATCAGGATCGCGCCCTTTGCGGGCAACTTGTCCAGATTGGCAAGGCTTGCCAGACCATAGCGGTTGTTGGCGTGCAGCAGGTTGTGCGCGGGAAAGGGCGGGGTCATGCCGCCCGCCATCCCTGCGTCGGTGCCGATGCACTGGCTGCCCCAACCCACGATACCCTTGTCGATCAGGTATTGCACAACCTCGGCCGTCGGACCCGGGGTGTGGGGTCCCGTTTCATCTGCGTTCAGGAACTCGGCTTCGTCATGTGCGCGCTGGTCCCAGTCAGACCGCAACACCACCCACTCGCCTTCGTTGATCGGGCCGTTGCGCTTTTCCCAGTCCTGAACATGCTCAACCGTCAGCAGGAAGTCCGGGTTGGCCTTACAGGCCGCGGAAAAATCCAGCACGTTGACCGGCGCGATCAGGCGTTGCACCGGCAGCGTGTCGGTATAGCCGTCAGCATAGTCCTTGCCGGTGATCCAGTGATGCGGCGCATCAAAGTGGGTCCCCGAGTGTTCGCCGACCTTGAGCCAGTTCCACGCCCAGAAAGGACCGTCATTGTCATATTCGCTGATGCGGTGGATCTCGATCTTGGGCGTGTCTTTGGCGAAATCGGGCGGCAGCTTCAACAGTGGGGTGTTCGGGCCCAGGGTGCCCGTGCAATCAACCACCTCGATACCCCCCGAAAGGATCATCGCTCCAAGACTTTGCAGAACATTTGCTGCCGTCATTTTTGTCTCCTTGATCGCGCGGGGTCCGGCCCGCAAATTCATCGAAATCATGCTGGACATAAAAGAGTGCATTTGCAAGTATATTTCTAACTTGAAAGGTTCTCTGGATGGATGACGACTTTGACGCGGTACTCATCGGGGCAGGCCATAATGCATTGGCCTGTGCGGTGCATCTGGCGGCAAAGGGTTGGCGCGTCGGGGTCTTTGAATCGGCGTCCGAACCGGGCGGCGCGATACGTTCGGGGGACTACACCGTCCCGGGGTTCCGGCACGACTGGGCGGCCATGAACCTGTCCCTGTTTGCAGGATCAGGGTTTTTCAAAGCGCACGGTCCGGCACTGATTGCACGAGGGCTGGAGTTCGCACCCAGCGCGCATCCTTTTGCCAGTGTGTTCCCGGACGGGCGCTGGATGGGGGTTTCGACAGACGCGACCCTGACACTGGCCCGGATCCGCGCGCTGTCGGACGCCGACGCCGCGACGTGGCAGGCGCTGATGGCGGATTTCCCCGGGCAGGCGGCGCATATCCTTGCACTGCTGGGCAGCCCGATGAAAAAGCGTGCATTGGCATCCTTTGCCTGGCGGCTGTGGCGCGACCGTGGGGTTGGCGGGGCGCTGGATCTGGGGCGGTTCCTGCTGCAAAGCCCGCGTGAATGGCTTGAGGCGACGTTTGAATCGCCGCACCTGCGCGCGACCTTGGGTGCGTGGGGCATGCATCTGGATTATGCGCCCGATATCGCAGGCGGCGCGCTGTTTCCCTATCTGGAGGGCATGGCAGGGCAAGCGTTTGGCATGGTGCTGGGAAAAGGCGGCGCGGATGGGGTGATCCGCGCAATGGTGGCCGAGATCGAGGCCCACGGCGGCACTGTAAAATGCAATATGCCGGTTGCGCGCATCCTGCATACGGGCGGCGTGGCGACCGGGATTGAACTGGCCGACGGGCGGCAGATCACGGCAAAGCGGGCAGTGATCGCCGGGGTCGCACCGGGCGCTCTGGCCCGGCTGACCGGGGCAACCGGAGATCAGGGGTTTGACACCGCGATGGTCAGGTTCAACCATGCACCCGGAACCATGATGATCCACCTTGCGCTGGACGGGTTGCCCGACTGGGCAGCAGGGCCGGATTTGCAGCAATTTGCCTATGTGCATGTGGCGCCAAGTCTGGACCAGATGGCGGCGACCTATGCGCAGGCCAAGGCCGGGCTGTTGCCCGATGCGCCGGTGATCGTGGTCGGGCAGCCAACCGTGGTTGACCCTTCCCGCGCGCCTGCGGGCAAACATGTGCTCTGGGTCCAGGTGCGCATGGTGCCCGGCACGATCCTGGGCGATGCGGGCGGCGTGATCACCGCGCGGGACTGGGAAACGGCGGCGGAGCCGATGGCTGACCGGGCGCTGGATATCCTGGAAAGATACGCCCCCGGATTGCGCGGCAAGATACTCGGCCAGCGGATCGTTACCCCGGCCGAACTTGAGGCGGAAAACCCCAATCTGGTCGGCGGCGATCAGATCTGCGGCAGCCACCACCTGAGCCAGCATTTCCTTTTCCGTCCGGTCCGCGGTCACGCGGACGGATCTACCCCAGTCCGCAACCTGCACCTGACCGGGGCCGCCGTCTGGCCCGGGGCAGGAACCGGGGCGGGGGCGGGGTTCCTTCTGGCGCGGAAACTCGCCGGCGACTGACAAATAAAACAAGACAACAACAGGGAAACGACCATGAAACTTTCACGCCGCAGCTTGCTTCAACTGTCTGCCGCCAGTGTGACGCTGGCCTTTGCAAAGCCTGTGCTGGCACAGGCCATTGATGAGTTGGTGATTGCCTACAACGTCAACCTGCCGTCCTGGGACCCAACCGTGGGTCTGTCGGCGGTGAACCCGACCTTGCAGGGGTTCTATCAGACCGTATTCGACCAATACATCCTGCAGCAGCCCGACCTGTCGCCCGCGCCCGGTCTGCTGACCGCCTGGGGCTGGTCGGACGACAAGAAACAGATCTGGATGGACGTCCGCGAGGGTGTCAAATGGCACGACGGATCGCCGTTCACCGCCGAGGATGTCGCTTGGTCGCTGGCACGCGTGGCGAACCCGGAAACCGGCAGCCCGATCCAGTTCGTCTGGGGCACGCTGACCAACCACAAGGCCGAAGGCAACCGCGTCACGGCCGATGTGGCCCAGTTTGACCCGACCATCTTCAAGTGGATGTATTTCCTGACCGGCTATGTGCTGCCGAAAGCCTATTTCGAAAAGGTCGGTGCCGAAGGGTTCGAGGCAGCCCCGATCGGCACCGGGCCCTACATGGTCGAGAAATACGAACGCAACGCATTCGTGCGACTGAAGGCGAACGCAGACTACTGGGGCGGCAAGCCCGATTTCGACACGGTGACGATCAAGTTCGTGACAGACGCCGCGTCGCGGGTGGCCGAGGTTGAATCGGGCAACAGCCATGTCACGCTGGAGATGCCCTATGAAGAATACGACCGCCTGAAAGGCAAGACCGGGCTTGCGGGGACTGCGGCGCCGATTTCTGATATCGGGATGATCTTCTTCAACGATATCGATGTGATGCTGGACCCGAACGTGCGCAAGGCGGCCGTGATGTCCGTGGACAAGCAGTTGATCATCGACCGGCTGTTGTCGGGCTATGGCGTGCCGCTTCACACGCTGGAAACCCCGGAATACGATGCCTATGACTCCAGCATCGTGGTCGAATACAACCCGGAAAAGGCCAAGGAATTGCTGGCGGCCTCCGGGTATTCGGTGGAAAATCCGGTCAAATTCAAGATCCAGACCACCAAGGGCTTCAAGCCCAAGGACTATGAGATCATTCAGGCCATCGTCGGCCTGTGGCGCAAGGTAGGGATCGAGGCCGAGATCGAAGTCTATGAGATCGCCAAGCACTTCGAGTTGCGTGCAGCGGACCAACTGGCCCCTGCGGCGTTCTACAACTGGGGCAATTCGGTCGGCGATCCGACCACCTCGACAGGCTTTGCGATGTACGGACCGTCGCCCCATTCGGTCTGGGACGGGCAGGACGTGATCGACATGATCAACCCGCTTTGGGGTGAGGCCGACGAGGCCAAGCGGATCGAAGGTTGGAAAGGCGTCAGCCGCCACATCGCCGAGAACGCGCTTGTCTTGCCGCTGCTGCAATATGTGCAGCCGATCTTGCATGATGCGCGTGTCAAGGTCACCCCGCACGCTTCGGGTTCCTTGTTGCCGCACCTGATGTCGCGGGCCTGAGGCACGGGGTTCAGAATGGTTGGGGGCCTTGGCGGCCCCCTTGCGGTGTCATTGCAGGCTGGCCGGGGGACCTTGCGCGCCCCGGTCTGGCTGCAAGATGTTCATGAACAAGCGATGAAGCCACAATGGGCCTAGGTGCAGTCTGCGCCGGGCAGCCTTTGGCGCGGGACGACGCATGCAGCAGATACGGGTCATTCTTTTACGGCTGGCAACAACGCTGGTCACGCTGATCGGCGTGGCCGTGATCGTGTTCGTGGTGATCAGGGTCGTGCCCGGAAACCCGATCGCGATGATGTTGCCGCCTGGCGCCACCGAGGCGGACGTGGCGCGGTTGCAGGCGCTGTACGGGCTGGACAAGTCCATTCCCCAGCAGTTCTTCATCTGGCTGGGCGGGGTCTTGCAGGGTGATTTCGGCACCTCGATCAGCACGCGCCAACCCGTATTGGGGTTGGTGCTGGGGCGGCTGCCCGCGACGATTGAACTGTCGGTGGTGGCCTTGGTCATCGCGGTGGTGATGGGCGGGGTGCTGGCGCTGACCGGCACACGGTTGCGCGGCACGCGGTCCGAAGGCGCCATTGATGTCGCCAACGGGATGGCGCTGTCGGTTCCGGATTTCCTGTGGGGGTTGGTGCTGATCTTGCTGTTCGGGGTACTGTGGCCGGTGTTCCACATCTCGGGGCGGATATCGCCCAGTCTGGACCTGCCGTTCGTGACGAATTTCTATCTGTTCGAGAGCGTTTTGCGGCTGCGGTTCGATTTGTGGGCCGACCTGGTGGCGCATATGTTCATGCCAGCCCTGGCGCTGGCGGTGCCCTTGGCGGCGATCATTGCACAACTGCTCAAGCAAAGCCTGAAGGAAACCATGCATCTGGATTATGTGACGCTGAGCCGCACCAAGGGATACAGCGAAAACCATGTCATCTTGCGCGAGGCCCTGCCCAATGCGGTGCTGCCGACGCTGACACTGGTGGGGGTGCAGTTCACCTTTCTGATCGGCGGCACAGTGATCATCGAGCGGCTGTT
>JAUSPL010000454.1 GCA_030656535.1 Gemmobacter sp. | reverse complement strand
GGCCATGCCGGGCGCTGCGGACGACAGGTTGGCCGCCAGCAACACCGCCGTTACGGACGCCAGTATCCCCGACAAGGTCAGGCCAAGCCGCTTCATCCGTTTGGTGCGGATGCCCGCAAGACGCGCGGCCTCGTCCGCCTCGCCGGTGGCGATCATGTGGCTGCCGGTTCGGGTCCATTTCAGCAGCACATAAGCCGCCAGTCCCGCGATGGTCAGCCAGATTACCAGATGCGGCACCCCCCACAGATTGCCGCGCGACAACCCGGTAAAGCTGGTGGGCCAGCGTCCGACAAAGGCAACGCCTTGGGTCAGCATGTAGGAGAGCCCCTTGGCCACCGCTGCGACCCCCAGTGTCATGATAAGCGACGGCACCTTGAGCACCGTCACCCCAAGCCCGTTGATCAACCCTGCTGCCGTGCCAAGTGCCAGCCCGGCCCCCACCGCGATCATGGGATGAAAACCAGACGCCACCAGCGCGCCGCAAGTCACGGCGGACAAGCTGGCGACCTCGGCGATCGACAGGTCCAGTTCGGACACGATCAAGGCCAACATGAACCCCAGCGCAAGGATGGCCAGAAAGCTGGTATCCTTCAACACGTTGACCATATTGCCCGGTGACGCGAAATTCGGGGCGAACACGACAAAGAATGTCACGATCAACAGGCCGATGATCGCGGTGCCATAGGTTTCGATGATTGGTTTCATGGTCCCCGCCGGATGCGTCAATCTGTCTGTTGACTGCTTTGGCGCTGACCGTATCGGCGTGTTTTCGGGCGGTCAACCCGCAACCGGGTCGCACTTGATCACGGCATGCGAAAATCTGACATCTGCTCGGAAATGGGTGCAAGTGCCTGTTCTGACGCCTGAAACAGCGCATAAAGCCGGTCATACGCAGCGGCGTGCACGGGATCGGGGTCGTGGCGTCTTGCGATACGGACAAACCTGTCCTGGCCTTCGGTCAGCGACGGCAGATCCCCAAGCGCGTGAAATGCGGCGATCGCCGCCCCCAGCAGCCCCGGTTCTGCGCAATCGGTCACGCTGACCGGCCGGTTGCACACATCTGCCTTGATGCGGCACCAGTCGGGATTGGACGCCCCACCGCCGCCAAAGCGGATATCGCGGATCGGCTGGCCGGTCGCGGTCTCGGCGCGCTGCAACACGGTGCGATTCAAAAAGGCGATGCCTTCCAGCACCCCGTAGGCCAGATCGGTCGCCCCGTGACGCCGGTTCAGCCCAACGAAGGCCCCGCGCAGGGCCGGGTTCCACCACGGCGTGCGCTCGCCTTGCAGATAGGGCAGAAAGATCACCGGCTCGGGTTGGCGCGGGCCAGCCAACAGATCGGACAGCGCGCCGGTGAGCATGCCTTTCGCCAACAGGTCCAGCGCCCAGACAACTGTATCGCCGCCGCATAGACTGGGGCCGCCCAGTTGGTGCGTCACCGCCCAGTCCACGGCCATCAACCCCTGCGCCTGTGCCGGTGTATCGGACAAGACGCCGAACACCTCGGTGGTGCCCGACAGGTTGTAGGCCATCCCCGCCCGCAGCGCACCAAGCCCCAGAACCGAGGCCCAGGTGTCGTGCCCCATGCTGACGACCGGCACACCGGCCAGATGCGCCAGCGCCCCCGGAAGGCCCGGCTGCACTGGCGCGATGATGCGGGCCGGGGGCAGGGCGGGTGGCACCATCGCGGCCGAAAGCCCCGCGGCCGCGAACATGTCGCGCCCCGATGCGCCTGAGCCCAACCCGGCCAGAAGCCGCGCTGATCCGATCGGGTCAACCGCAGCCACTCCGGTCAGGCGAAAGGCGAACCAGTCCTTGGGTTCCAGCACGGCGCGGGTGGCCGCGATCACCTCGGGTTCGTGCTGCGCCAGCCAGAACAGGCGGGCGATGGGGTGATAAGCGTTCAGGTTGCCCAGATCAGGGTGATCGGGGGGCATGTGTGCGGTCAGGGCTGGCATCAGCTGCGATGCACGGGTGTCTTTCCACGTCAGGGCGGGCCGCAGCGCAGTTCCGTCTGCGCCAATCAGGATCTGGGTGCGGGTGACACCTGACACCGCGATCCCCGCCACCTTGGCAAAGGCAGTGGGGTGACCTTGGGCGACCGCCTCTACCCCTGCTGCAAAGTCTGCCCACCACCGGCCAGCATCTGCGTCAGACGCACCGCGGTCATCGACAGTGGTCTGTCCGGGCAGGTCAGCACGCGCAAGCATCGTGCCCGTGCCATCAAACAGCGCAACCCGCAGGCTGGTCCCGCCAAGATCACAGGTCAGAACCGTGCGCATCCCATCCCCCCGTTCCGCGCCGCGGTGGGCGCGGTTGCGTTTTCATCTGGCGCCTGTTTCAGGCAAGGGGCATCCGGGATGCAAGGGAAATCCTGGCCTAATCCGGCAACGGTTCCTCGCGCAGCATCAGTGCCAACAGACATGCCACTGCCGCAAGACCCGTCGCGACCAGAAAGATGGGGGTCAGCGCCGCAGAAAAGCCTGCGATGACAGTCTTCTGGACCTCGGGCGGAAGCGAGGTGACTGTCGCGCGGCTGATGGACCGGATCGAGTCCGCGCCCGGCATCAAACCCTCCAGGTTGCGCGCCAATCCCGCCCCGAAGATTGCGCCAAAGGCCGCCGTGCCGATCGATCCGCCAATCAGGCGGAACATGTTGGCGCTTGCGGTGCCGACACCCAGCATCGAGCGTGGCACGGCGTTCTGGATCGCCACAACCCCCACGCTGAACGCGGGCCCAAGACCGATCCCGGTCACGGCCATCCAAAGGACGATCACGCCCAAAGGCGTCTCTGGCGACATCCGGGACAAACCGAACATCCCCAGCGTCAGCATCGCCGATGAATAGACCGGCAGCATCCGGTAGTGCCCCGTGCGTGTCATCCACCACCCCGCCAGGGCTGAAGTTCCGATCAGCCCGGCCATCATCGGCAAAAGGTAGATCCCGGACACGGTGGGTGTCACGCCCTTGACCACTTGCAGGTAAAGCGGGATGAACGTGATCGCGCCGAACATCGCGGTTCCGACCAGAAAGCCCACTCCGTTCGACACCAGAAATGCCCGGATGCGAAACAACTCGGGCGGCAAGATCGGTTCCGGCGCGCGGCGCTCGATCAGCACAAAGGCCACGACTGAGGCAACCAGCGCCAGCAGCATCGCTATCATGGCGGTCGACCCCCAGGGCAGCAACGTCCCGCCAGACGCCGGGATCAACACGGCCAGCGACAACAGGGCCATCAACACCACTGCGCCCGCGACATCAAGTTGGGGCCGCGACGTCAACACTGTGCGCCGCAGCGCAAGGTTCAGCACGACCAACGCCGCCAAGGCGATGGGAAGGTTTGCGAAAAATATCCAGTGCCAGCCAAGGTGCTGCACGATGAACCCGCCGATCAGCGGCCCGATGACGGTCGATATGCCGAACACCGCCCCCATCATGCCCTGCGCCTTGCCGCGTTGGCGCACCGGCAGCACATCTGCCGCCACCGCCATCGCCACCACGATCAGGCCCCCGCCGCCAAAGCCCTGGACAAACCGACCTGCAATCAGGATTTCCATCGAGGGGGCCAGGCCGCAGATCACGCCGCCCAGCAAGA
>JAUSPL010000267.1 GCA_030656535.1 Gemmobacter sp. | reverse complement strand
TCAGGCGATTTCCCCGATCGTCGGCAAGGTGAAGGGCTGCGGTGTTGCCAACCCGGTCCGGGTGACGTCGGTGGATGGGGTGGCGCTGTCACAAGCCGCGACGATTGATTGTCAGACCGCCGAGGCGCTGACCGACTGGGTCCAGCGCGCGCTCAAACCCGAAGTGGGCAGGACCGGCGGCGGGGTCGCAAAGATCCATGTCGCCGCGCACTATGCCTGCCGCGGGCGCAACAACCGCTCTGGGGCAAGACTGTCTGAACATGCCAAGGGCAAGGCTATTGATATCTCGGCGATCACTCTGGCCAATGGCCAGACCCTTTCGGTGCTCAAGGACTGGCGCGGGAAATACGGCAGCCTCATGAAGGCTGTGCACAAAAGGGCCTGCGGCATCTTTGGTACGACGCTTGGCCCCGGGTCGGATGGGATGCACGAAGACCATTTCCACTATGACACCGCCCAGCACCGCAACGGAAGCTATTGCCGCTAGGCCGCGTCAGGCCCGATAATCTGCGGCGATGGGCACCTTGGCGGCATTTGCTTCGCGGATTGCGGCGGCAGCGTCGTCATACAAGAACGGCAGAAACGCATAGCGCTTCCCGCGCGTAACCCGCGACACCGCATGCAAGGCGGAACACGAAAAGATCACAGCCCCGCCGCGCGGCGCCTTGTAGCCCCGGCTGGAATATTCAGGAAAGCTGACTTCGCCGCCGTCGAAATCGTCGTTCAGATTGATCGACACCGCCCAGCGGCGGTGCGCCGTGCCCAAGGTGGTGTTGTCGCGGTGCGGTCGGAAATGCCCGCCCTCTGTGGCGTCATAGCAGCCGACCAGATACCGTTCCATCCGGGTGGCGCGGAAGAATCCATCCGGGTGGCGCGGAAGAAGAAGACCCGCTCGATCTGGGGCACCACGCGGCGCAAGATGCGGGCCTGCACCGCTCGGATATCCTGGGGCGCATCCAACAAAAAGTCCCGGCGGACCTTGAACCCAGGGTCGTTCATGGCGACCGTCTTGCCGCCCTGATCCCGCATGAACCCGGACGCCTTGCCGCCATCCGCGTTGTAAAGCCCGATCAGGTGGTCGCACAGTTCAGGCTCGAACACCTGAGGCAACACAAGGATCGGGGCCGGGACCTCAAACCCCAGCCAACGGTCCGGCGGCGGCAGTCCGGCCAGCAGCGACATCAGTTCTTCGACATCGCTGCCATCGGTGCGCAGCATGATCACCCGGTGAACGCTCAGAGACGGGTCCACCACAATCCAGCAGGTCAACATCTGGTCCTCGGTCCCCGGGCTGGCGGTCAGCGCACCCAGTTGGCGGGCAAGGCCGCTGTCGTCGTCCCAAAATATCCGCCGTCCCGGCATCCGGTCTGACAGCCGCCCCGATGCGGCGTCCGCAGGGTCCTGGGTGACCACGAACAGGCTGGCAAAGGTATCGTCGAACGGCCCTGCATCCGCCATGACGCGGGTCAGACGATCCGCCATACCCGGCAACGCGGCAGACCCGATGACCCCCAGCACCAGCCATCGCCCGGCCATGCTGTCCAAGCGAAACTGCGGGTTTTGGGATGACTTGGCCACCAGAGACGGAACCCGGTCCCCGGGCAAAATGAGCGCGCTCGGGGCAGCCTGCGTTGTCAGGTCCTTGGACATGCATGGTTCCTTCTCAATTCGCGCCCTTTATTGACTGAATTGTGAGAGATCACCGGAAAATGTCAATCGCCGATGGTCAACAGGGGCGCCGGTCCCAGGGGCAGGGGGCCAAGCGACATCCGCCCGTTGCCAAGGATCAATGGCAACGACAGCTGGCCCTCGGGGGCGTTGCCCGCCTTTTCCAACAGGTCAAGACCCTTGGCCCAAGTGGGGGCCACATCGGGCGTGATCAACCCGGCCGCCACCGCAGCCTTCAGCGCCAGTCGCCAGTTTTCAATTCGGATGTCGATGCGCCCTTCGGCCCGCCCGGTGGCGTCCGGTGCCACCCGGCCCGCACCATGCACCACCAGATCCCCCCAGTTCACCCGCGCCTCGCGCAAGTTCACCGCAATCAGGTTTGGGCGCGTGGTTGCCGAATGGCGGTCCAGCGGGGCGTCGAACGTCAGGTCAGTTTCCAGCCGCAGCACGTCGATCCGCGCCGCAAGTCCGGTTTCGGGGGGCAACGCGCCCGGTGTGACGCCGATCAGTTCCAGCGCCAGATCATGCGAGTGTGCCGCTGCCCCTTGTCGGGTGCCAAACCGAAGGCTTTCGATGTCGACCGCGATACCCGCGCGGTCCACACGCAGGCCGTCCCCTGTCAGCGTGCTGCGGTCAAGCGTCAGCGCCGGACCGGGTTTGACGATCAGACTGGCCATCAGTTTGTCCGCCGTGACGCGCAGCGAGGAGCCATCGGGCAGAGAGACGGTCTGTTCGGGCGCAAAGGCAGCGATAAGGTGCCAGGGTTTGTAGGTCAGTGCGAAGACCTGGACAAACGGCGCGCTCCAGCCATAACCAGTCGCGGGATCGCCCAGCACGGGGTTGTCCACCGTCAGGTCCAGCCGGCTGGGAAAACCGTGCACGACTTGTCCGGACCGCGTGGCGATGCGCCCGGCGTCGGTCTGGGCTTTGAACCAGGCATCAGTGCCGCGATCCAGCCCCGTGGCTGCGATCCACCACCACCCGCACCAAAGGACGCCCGCCAGCATCACGCCCCAGATCAGTGCACGCATTGTCCGCCCTTTCAAATCGCCGCGTCCCGGTGTTTACAGGGGCTGCCTCACAAGGACCAGTCACATGCATGACACTCCCGCCCCGCTTTGGGTTTTCGGCTATGGATCGCTGATCTGGAACCCGGGGTTTCCGGTGGCCGAACGTGTTGTTGCGCGCGTGGCGGGCTGGCAGCGCAGTTTTTGCATGTGGTCGATCCATCACAGGGGAACGCAGGAAAACCCCGGCCTGGTGCTGGCGCTGGATGCGCATCCCGACGGCTGGTGCGATGGGGTGGCGTTTCGGGCCGCGCCGGGGACCGAGGCCGCCACCCTGGCGATGTTGCGCGAACGCGAATTGATCTCGTCGGCCTATCTTGAAACCACGGTCACGGCGACCGCACGCGATGGCCGGACAATCCAGGCAGTGGTCTTTGTGATCGACACCGCCCATGTGCAGTACTGCGGCGGGCTGACCCCTGCGGATCAGGCGCAGATCATCGCGGGCGCGACGGGCGGCAGAGGCCACAACCGGGACTATCTGTGGAGCACGGTCACCCATCTGCACGATCTGGGAATCGCAGATGCCGACCTGGACTGGCTGGCCGACCGGGTGCGCACCCTGTCAGGCGACACGGATGCGCAAGGGTAATGCGCCAACCGGTGATTGTGCCGGAATATGACTGCAAAAACGCGGTGATTATGGGGATTAGGTGCAGGTTTCTGTTGCCAGGTACCTGCGAACCCCGCCTTACGGTGCTACCCGCAAGGACTTAGTTTCGATACCTCGAACTGCTTACGCAGCCAGAGCCATCGGAGCACGGTTGTCATTGGCAACTGTACTTTTGCACCGGTAACGGTGGTAGCTCACCGAGCGAAAGCTGGCCCCTTTAGACGTTCGTCGATCCTATTTCGACCCCATGCCCCCGCAATGCCGGGTGGATTGGTGGAGTCGCCGGGTACCGCCCCCGGGTCCGAGCCGCTTATTATGGGTGCGTTTATCGCCATAGTCCCGGTTGCCCGGAACATCCCTGATATAGGACGGCGCGCGACGGGATTCAAGCCTGACCCGCAGGGTCTGTGGCGTTTGCTAGGAACCTGCGGGGCCGCCTGCGGGGCCGGGGCGTATTTCAGCCCGGATCGGGCACCCTTCGCATGGTGCACCGGCAGCATTTCTTGTGCGCAACGAAAAAGCCCCGCCGTTTCGGGCGGGGCTTATGGTGTCTTGCCGCTTGGGCTGGGATCAGAACCCGGCCTTGATCTTTTCGAATTCGGCCAGTTGGCGTTCGCGCAGTGCCGGGTCGTTGGGAACCTGCGCGAGGTTCGGGGCATTGATCGCGCCAAGGCCCGCAGCCAGCAGGTCTTCGGCTGTTTTCGACGCCATCCCTTTGGCGTTGGCATGTCCATAGCCCAGTTCATCCACCAGAACCGGGGCGGCGTCGGCACGCAGCCATGAATTGACAAAGTCATAGACCTTGTCCTCGGACCCGGGGCCGTCCTTCATGTTCACGAAACCGCAAACAAAGGTGGAAGACCCTTCCTTGGCTTCGCGCTGAAATCCGACCGGGTAATTCTCGGCCTTCAGCAAGGCCACGCCATCGTTCCAGGACCAGGCAACCTGTACCGCGCCGTTGGCCATCAGTTGCACCTGTTCCGACGGGTCGGCCCAATAGGCATAGACATTGGCGTTGGCCGCGCGCAGCCATTCGGCGGCCGCCTTGAACTGATCGTCGGTGACCGCAGTCCAGTCGCTGACGCCAGTGGCAAGGTAAGCCAGCGCCCAGACGTCATCGGAACTGTCGGGCAGCGAAGTCTTGCCCTGATACTTGGGGTTGGTGAACACCTGCAGCGTGGACACGTCTTCGGCGGGGACGGTGTCGGTGTTGTAGGCAACGGCAGTAGCCCCCCAATAGGACGGCACATACCACAGACCCGCGTCATCCTTGAATACCGGCGAATTCAGGAACTCGGCCGGGATATCGTCAAGGAACGGCAGGCGCGCGGTGTCCCAAGGCTCGATCAGCCCGGCATCGCGGTACTTTGATACCATTTGCGAACACGGGTGCACGATGTCGACCTTGAACCCCGACGCGACCTTCTGGAACGCCTCGTCGTCATCTCCAAACAGGGCAAAGGTTGGCAAGTCGCCATTCTTGGCAACATAGTCCGAGGTCAGGCCATCAATTTCAAAGCCAGCCCAGTCGAACACGATCAGGTCCTTGTCGGCGGCATAGGCGGGTAGGGCGATGGCAAGCGAGGCCACTGATGCCAAAAGGGCATTGCTGTGTTTCATGTAGTTCCCCATGTTGCGAGTGTATCCTGTAGATTGCTAGTTGACCCATCGCGCCCTCTCAAGTGTTTATTGCATCCATACAGGTCAACTGCTGTCTGATTGGGCAATGGTCGGCAACAAGCCGGGGTAAAGTGGTGCTGAAACGGGCAGGCGACAGTTTGGTCTTTGGCCTCAGTGGGCGCGTTGTCGGCTGGGTCTGGTTTTATGGGGTCGTGCTGCTTGCGTGGGCCGCACTATGGGCGATGGGGCAGGACCCGCGCGTTGACGGGTCCGCGTTCGGGTTGGCGCTGCTGGCCGACCTGTGCGGTGCCGGGGCGGACAGCATGGGGTACCGGGCTCTGTTTTCCATGTGGGCGGTGATGTCGGTTGCAATGATGGCGCCGACGGCCGTGCCTGCGATTGTCACCTGGACCCGGCTGCCGGGGGCTGCATCGGGCGGTGCGTCAGGCACTTTTGCACTGATCGCGGGGTATCTGGCGGTCTGGCTGGGGGCTTCGGGGTTGTTTGCCGTGGCGCAATCGGGATTGACGGCGCGCGGCCTGCTTGGTGCGAACGGCGCAAGCCTGTCCGGTTGGCTGACAGCGGCCTTGTTCGCGGCGGCCGGGGCATACCAGTTTTCACGGCTGAAGGAGGCGTGCCTGTCACGCTGCCGGATGCCTTTGACATTCTTCATGGAACGCTGGCGTCCGGGGGTGTCGGGGGCACTGATGGCCGGGGTCCGGCTGGGTTTGGTGTGTCTGGGGTGTTGCTGGGCGTTGATGGCACTGGCATTCGTCGGGGGTATGACCAATCTTTTGTGGATGGGGCTTGCCACGGCGCTGATGGTGATGGAAAAATTGCCGGATATCGGGCGTCCACTGACCCGGCCTTTGGGTTGGGCCTTGTTGGCCGCTGCTGCCGTTACCGGCGTTTTTGCCTATGGGGGATTGCTGTGACAGACCGTTTGAGCGCGCCCGAGATTTCATCCCGCCACCCGGCGGCCGCACGCAAGGATCATGGTCTGGTCCCTTGGGCGATCAAGGGCGAGCTGATCCTGAACTGCAACTGCACGGTGTTTTGCCCCTGTGTGGTCAGTCTTGGCAACCACGCGCCCACCGAAGGCTATTGCCAGGCCTGGGCCGGGGTACGGATCGACACCGGCCACTATGGCGATGAGGATCTGTCGGGGCTGAATGTCGGCTTGTTGCTTGAAATTCCGGGGCTGATGGCGCGCGGCAACTGGAAGGCGGCGGCGTTCATAGATGACCGGGCGTCGGATGCGGCGTACCACGGGTTGGTGCAGGTGTTTTCGGGCAAGGCCAAGGGCACCACAGGTCTGTTTGCCATGCTGGTCAGCGAGTTTCTGGGCGCAGAACGCGCGCCCGTCGTGTTCGAAACCGAAGGCGATGCGCGGCGCCTGACCGTCGGCAAAAAGATTCAGGGCGAGGTGGTCCCGGTGCGCGGGTCCGACCCGAACCGGGACATCGTGGTGACGAACACGCAGTACTGGATGGGGCCGGACATCACGGTGGCTACCGCGACCAAGGGGCGGGTGCGGGCTTTTGGCCGGGTCTGGGATTTCGACGGTCGCAGCGCCGAAATCTGTCAGATCGACTGGAAGGGGCCCGGACGGTGATATCACCTGACTATTGCGTCATGCTGGCCAGATACAATCTGTGGCAGAACCGCAGCCTTGTGACCGCCGCAACGGGGCTGACCCCTGAGGCCCGCAACGCACCACGTGGGGCCTATTTCGGGTCGATCGCGGGCACGCTGTCGCATCTGTTGTGGGCCGATCTGGTCTGGCTCAGCCGGTTGGACGGCGGGCAGCGCCCCGAAGGTGGCACAAGCGCAAGCCCTGACGCCTTTCCCGACTGGGGCGATTATCGACGCGAACGCGCGGCCACGGATGCGCGCATCACCGACTGGGCCGGTCGACTGGGGCCAGATGATCTGGCGGGCGATCTTTACTGGTACTCTGGCGTGCTGGGACGGGGTGTCAGTCGACCAAAGGCCGTGTGTGTCATGCATTTCTTCAATCATCAGACACACCATCGGGGACAGGTTCACGCCATGCTGACGGCGGCAGGTGCCCGGCCCGACGACACCGATCTGTTCTTGATGCCCGCCGATTTCGACACGATCTGAGGGTCTTGGGACATTGCGAACGGAAGGCCTCACCCCATTTCAGAAAAAGGCCGACGGCATGGTTGCGCAGGCTTGGCCAGGGTGGAACAATCGGGGCGAAAACTGATGCGAGGGGAGGTCGGCATGTTCAAGGCACTGGTGGTGGAAAAAAGCTCCGAAGGGGCGGTGACGGCCTCGGTTCAGCAGCTGCCCGAAGACCGTTTGCCGGAAGGCGATGTGACCGTTGCGGTGGAATACTCGACCGTCAACTACAAGGACGGGCTGTGCATGGCGTCAGGTGGCGGGTTGGTCCGCACCTATCCGCATGTGCCGGGGATCGACTTTGCAGGCACGGTTCTGACGTCT
>JAUSPL010000243.1 GCA_030656535.1 Gemmobacter sp. | reverse complement strand
GCGCGCCTCGCGCACGCTGGACCCGGGCGCGATCCTGCGCTTCCCCGCCGGCACGCTCGTCTACTCCGAATAGGCTGACCGGCAGTGCCGTCCCAAGACTTCACCAGTAGCGGGACATTCACCGTCCCCGCCGGTGTCACCGAGATCACGGTGCGCCTGTGGGGCGGTGGTGGCGCGGGCGGCAATCGCGGCTTTCATGGCGGCAAGTGTCGGGACTTCGGTCGGCGTGACGTTGACCATGCCCATCACCAGACCCGTGCTGATCAGGTGAAGGTGGTTGTCGATCAACCCAGGGCTGGCGAACCTTCCTTCAAGATCAATGACTTGTGTGGAAACACCAACAAGTTCCAGAATGTCGGTGCTGGTGCCTACGGCAAGCACCTTGCCTTGCCAGATCGCCACAGCCTCGGCGTGGCCTTCGGTGCGACCGCACCAGATGCGGCCATTGTGCAAGATCAGATCGGCGTCGATACGGATGGTCAAAACCTGTGTCCTTCCAAGATGCAGCCCCTGTCACACCCGCGCGGGTGCCCTGCGCTGCAGTCGATGTGTGGTGATGGTCAAGCCCCGGACAACGCCGGGACACGCACGCCCGACATCTGCGGGCGAAACACGCGATGTGTGCTGGTGCCACCCCTCCGGTGGCCTGCGCCGTTTCCCCCCCATCGTTTGTTTGCCGGGTCTTGGGCGCCCTTCGTCATACATTCAGACTGCGCTTGCTTGATCGCAGAAGGCCAATTCGGTTTTCGCAACTACCCATGCCGAAACGGCATAGGCATTCAATCATAACATGTTAGCCTGCGCCCACGCCCCCAGATGGGCCGGAACAGAAAGAAGGCAGGCAATGGAAATCAAATGGCTCGAAGATTTCGTGGCGCTGGCCGAAACCTCCAGTTTCTCGCGGGCGGCAGGCTTACGCAACGTCACCCAGCCCGCCTTCAGCCGCAGAATCAAGCAGCTGGAATCGTGGTTGGGGGCCATGCTGATCAGCCGGTCCACCATGCCCGCCGAACTGACCCCGGCGGGGCGAAGCTTTCTTCCCGTAGCGCAGGATGCAATCCGCACATTCTATTCGGCGCGCGAGGCATTGCGCCCCCCGGCAGAGACAGGACTGGTGCGCTTTGCGGCCCTGCATACCCTGACCATGACATTCCTTGCCGACTGGCTGGGACGGCTGGCACCGCCGTTCGGCACATCGGTCTTGCCGGACAAGGGCGGGATCGAGGCCAATCTGGATGCGCTGGTCAGTGACGAGGCGGACTTCTTTCTGACCTACGCCCATGCCGAGGTGCCGTTCCATCTGGACCGGGCGATGTTCGATTATCTGACCATCGGGCATGACCGCCTGCTGCCGGTTGCCGCACCCGAAGTGCGGTTGCCCCAACAAACCTGTGTCGGGCGCGGTATTCTGGACCGGGCGATGGCGGGCAAGCTGACCTTGCCGTACCTGAGCTACGGCCCCAGTTCGTTCTTTGGCGTGGCGCTGAATCGCGTGATGGCGCGCAGCCAGCGGTTCAAGCCGCGCATCGTGCATGAAAGCACCATAAGTGAAGGGCTGATGGCCATGGCGCTGACCGGGGCGGGCATGTGCTGGCTGCCTGAAAGCCTGGCATCGCCGCTTTTGGGTTCGGGGCGGCTGGTGATGGCCAGCCAATCCGCACTTTGGCAGCTTGACCTTGAAATCCGGCTTTACCGCCACGTCACCAACCCGTCAAAGACGGTCAACGCGCTGTGGAACGCGGCGTCGCGGGTGCAGGGCGCGGTCAGCCCTTGATGAACCGCATGGCCCGCAGGATGTCGAAAAACCCTGCGGCGTCAAAGGCCACGGCGCGCGGGCCATGCGCGCGCGCGCCAGGATACCAGGCCGACTGATAGGCGTTGACCGGATTGACGAATTCGATCACGACCTCCCAGGGGCCCGCAACATCCGGCACCAACCGCGAAAGATCGCCCTTCAGCGCAGTTTCCACCGTTTCGCGGATCAACCGGCACGACCGCACCGGGGCGATGGAATTGGTCGCCGGCCCTGCACCCACCAATGTCTCGACCGTCGCAATGCCGGGCATCATGGCGCTCGCATCGGCGCAAATCCCGGCATCGCCGGCAATGAACACCGACGGCACGCCGTACAGCGCCGCGCACAGCGCGTTGAAGGTCAGTTCCGAAGCCACCTCGCCATTGAGCAGAATGCGCGAGATTCTCGTGTTGAACGAATGGGCCAGCGGGTTTGCCTCGGTTCCGGCCTTGGAATGATAGCCAGTGTAAAGCACTGCGGCAAAGCTGCGGTCCAGGCCGAACATCATGCCGTCCGGGTGGCCAGACCAGTTGCGGACCACGCGGGTATCATCCGGCAAGCGGTCCACCATCAGATTGCGACCACTGTCATGGGCATCCTTGATGACAATTTCGGTTGCCCCGGCGGCGCGCGCCCCGTCGCAAGCAGCCAGCACCTCGGCGGTCATTAGGGCGCGAAACTCGGCCCAGTCGGGATGGGTGCGCAGCGTTTCGTCCCAGTGACAGATGCCTGCGGTTCCTTCGATGTCGGCAGAGATGAAGACTTTCATCGGTCGGGTTCTCCCTTGTCTGGCATCAGGTGCCGGTCGCATTGGTCCGCGTATCGTGCGCATTTGGTCAAACCCGATGCAAGGCGATTATGCGGGCCAGCCCACACCCGATGTCCAGCCCGGTCACGTGTCCGGTTGCGTCCATCGTGGGGTGATGGTCCAGTCGCCGGGCGCAGGCGCAACCAGCGCGCGGCGCGTGCTCGGGGTCCGGTGCGCGCGCCCTCCGGGTGCATCCGTTCGGGCTGCCCCCGGCCCAGCATCCCCTCGAACCACGCGGTGGCCCCGCCGCCCCGGTGTCGATGGTCAGGGTTGTACCAGGTTCGTCAGACACATAGCCCACCGTCACACCCGGCGAACCGGGGTCAGCCGAAAGGTCAGGTTTTCCACCGGGCGCTGCATCACCAACCCGGTCCCTTCAAACCGCAGGGAACTCTGCCCCGTCACCAGCGTGCCCTGCGGCGTTTCGCGCATCAGTTTTACCGCAGTCCCGAAGCGCAGCGCCCCCGCGTTGCGGGTCCAGCAGCGCGAGCAACCCCGTTTCGGGGCAAATTCATGTGCCTGCCCAATGCGCCGCAGGAATTGGGGCCACCTGATGCGCCACGCCAAGGGCCGCGCACGCCACGGCATAAGCCCCGCCTTGGGCATTGGCGTGATGGTTCAGCGTCACCACAAGCGACAACCGTGCTGAACAGCTGCTTATCCGGCAGGCGCGAAACCCGCGCAGCGCGCCGCCATGGCCGGTTAATTCGTGGCCGCCGATCGTGCCCCGGTGCAGCCCGAAGCCATGGTTCGCCGCTGCGCCACCCTTTCACGGTGCTTGTCAGTAAACTCAGCTCAAAGCGTTGTCGATGCCGAGACCCATCTGATCGTGGCGCATGAGGTCACAAACCAAGGGCACGACCGGGATCTTCTGACCAAGATGGCAACACAGGCAAAGGAGGCTCTGCAGCGTGAGGACCTGCATATCCTTGCCGACAAGGGCTATTTCAGTGCCCAGGAAATCCTCGCGTGCCACGAGGCGGGCATCACCGCGACCGTGCCGCGATCAGATACGTCCGGTGCCCGATCAAGGGGGTATTTTGTGAAGGCTGACTTCGCATATGAGCATCACGCCGACATCTATCGCTGCCCGGCGGGTCAGGCGCTTACACACCGCACCACCACAGAGCAGCAAGGGCTTCAAATGCGGCGGTATTGGACTGACGTTTGCAAGGACTGCGCCCTCAAGAGTCGCTGCACCACAGGGCAGGAAAGGCGAGCTTCCCGATGGGAACACGAACATCCGGTCGAAGCCTCGAACGCCCGACGCCGCAGCCCGTAAGCCCGTCAGCCCGTCAGCCCGTCAGCC
>JAUSPL010000241.1 GCA_030656535.1 Gemmobacter sp. | reverse complement strand
TCGCGCCTTGCCCACCGAGATAGTGATTTCGATAGGAACTTGGCCGAAGGGATTATTGGCGTCGGAAAGGGTTGGGTCATCCATGTGAATAGTCCTTTTTGGCAGCGGAAAAGAAGTCGTCGAGCACAGTGCGGATCGCAGTCAGGGCTCCGTCAAGGTCGATCTGGGTTTCCTGATCCCCAAGCCGTATCCAGACCTGGCCCGGCGACAGCGAAGATTCTTCAATCAAGATCAGTGGCAGCCCTGGATCGGTACCCAGCAGTTCTTCGACGCTGAGACGACTGGAGGGGTGCAGGTGCACCCGAATTGGCGCCTCAGCGGCCATTTCAGCAAATGGCATCAGGGTTTCTGCCACCATATGGGGCAAACTCGCGCGCGCTATGTCGGGCAGAAAGCGCGATGCAATATCCGTGACAAGCGGCTTTAGCGCGCGAAGGATATGGTTGCGAGCCTCATGATACGTGAACGAAAGTCCTTGCAGCGCGCGCGCGATCTCGTCGCGCTGAGCCATTTGGTCGTCCGTCTGTGCAGCAACCGCGTCATCCCACCCTGCCTTGTAGCCGGATTCGAACGAGACCAGACGCGCCTCTTCCAGTTCCGACCCGTCCATGACCACGGTTGATGTGTTCTGGATTGTCTCTGTTTCAAAAACCTCAAGCTGCAACCTGCGGATCATCGACGGGACTCCTCGCGATCTTCCATCCAGCCGCGCAGAATCTCTACCGATTCTGTCTGGCGTGCTTCAATCAGCCGACGCAGTCGGTCAACAGGATCGGTTGGCGTGTCATGGGAGTGTTCGCGGTCCGAGATGACCGAAAGCGGTGGCAAATCTGTTCCATCGTCGATTTCACCGGTCAAGACGGTCCGCGTCTTGCCTGTTGCATCCGTTGACGGCAGGGCCAGTGGCATGGGTGCCCGGCGCATAGGCGACAGAATCGGCCGTAGCACGAACAGTCCCAGAACCAGCGCGACCAGAGACGCGACTGCAAGCTGGATCAGCGTCATTACGTCCAGGCCAGACAGAATAGAGTCTTCTGACAGGCTGCCTCTCGGATCAAGAACCTGAAACTCCATTGTCTTCAGGGTGATGACATCGCCGCGGTCTGCGTCAAATCCGCTTGCAGATGCGACAAGGTCGCGCAAGTCAGCAAGTTCTGCGTCCGGCCGCGGTGTCCATACGCCGTCAGGTGCCCGGATGCCATCGACCAGCACCGCCACAGTCTGCCGGCGCACGCCTCCGGGCGCGCGTTGCAGTTCGCGAGATGTTTCTGACACCTCGTAATTGACTCTCTCGCGGGTTTCAGCAGCTTGCGACGATGACGAATCGCCCGATGCGGCATCTCCGTCCGGCAGGTTTGAGGCCACAGTCACCCCCGCGCCAGACCCGGTTGAGGAATTCGTTCGTTCCTCGGTCTCGGTAGAGATCACGACGCGCGTGGTCGGGTCGAATCTGCGTTCGGTAATCGACTCGCGCTCGGTGACCAGATCCAGCGACACCTCCACAAGGGCTTTCCCAGGTCCAACGCGTGCGGCAAGCAGGCGCTCGATACTGTGTTTCATCTCTGCCGCGCGGTCATCGGCGGTGCGCCCGCCCATGGTCCTGTCGTCGCCGGTCTGGATCAGCCCACCTGCCGCGTCAATCACGGCCACATCCTCTGGCGACAGACCGGACACGGCTGATGCCACAAGGTATTTCAATGCACGGGCTTGCGCCTGATCCAGACTGCCGGTCGTGGTTGACACGGTCACCGCTGCCGTCGCTTTTTGGTCTCTGCGAAACGGTTGCGTGGATGATTGTGCGATATGCACCCTTGCGGAGCGTATTTGCGGGCTGGTCGCAATCGTTCGGGCCAGCTCTCCCTCTTTTGCACGCAAATAGGCGGCATCGAACATCTGCGACGTGGTTCCAAATCCTGACAATGCATCCAGAAGCTCATACCCGGCGCCTCCGGTCGCGGGCAATCCTTCGCCCGCAAGGCTCATGCGCAGCTGATCCCGTTGGGGTGATGCAACCCAGATCGAATCGCCTCGAACCTCGAACGCAGCGCCGCGCTGATCCAGAACCCGCACCACATCCCCTGCGGCAGCTGAATCCAGTCCGGCATACAGCAATGCCATCGAGGGTGAGGACGCCATCCGCGCAACGCCAAGCACCGCGAGGAACATTGCCAATGTAACCCCCGCAACCACCAGGCGACGGCGATTATCGAGCTTTGTCCAAAGTGTTTGCACTTGTTGCACCGGATTCTCCGACTTGGAGGCAATATGCCCCTGATGTCCGATCATTCGCTGATCTGACTTAACAATCGGTTAGTGACCAATGGGCTATAGCTGTCCCAGCAAGACGGAGGCAGCAGATGGCCGATATCGCCGAGCCGCAGGATGCGGCACCAAAACGAAAGTCTATATTTCCGATCCTTGTCGGGCTTGTATCTGCAGGCGTTCTGGGCGCTGGCGGCTTCTATGTGACATATTCGGGACTGATGCCCGGCCATTCCGAATCTGCTGGATCAGTGGTTGCCGCTTTGCCCGACATTGCGTTCGTTCCGGTCGATGCGCTCGTCATCACCCTGCCCCCCGGCGCGCGCAGCCGACATTTGCGGTTTCAATGCCAGCTTGAGGTTGCAAAGCCACATCAGGCAGAGGTGACGATGCTGATGCCTCGAATCCTGGACGTTCTGAACAGCTATCTTCGCGCAGTTGAAACCAAGGATCTGGAAGACCCGGCCGCATTGATCCGGCTGCGCGCGCATATGCTCCGCCGGGTCCAGATCGTCACCGGGGAGGGGCGCGTACGCGATCTTCTGGTAACGGAATTCGTGCTGAACTAGGGGAATTCAATGGAACTTATTGCCGATATGTTGCTTGCGGCCGGAGCCTTTGGGGTTGCGGTCTACTGCTTCGTGCTGTCACGGCGCTTGACCCGGTTTACCCAGCTTGAAACGGGTATGGGGGGGGCCATTGCGGTGCTGTCAGCCCAAGTCGATGATATGACGCGGGCACTGATCAAGGCGCAAGCTGCGGCGGGCGATTCGACCGCCGAATTGGCCGTCCTGACCGTGCGGGGTGAGGCGGCAGCTGCGCGACTGGAACTGCTTGTGGCATCCCTGCATGACCTGCCGGACTCGACGGAACCCCTCGAGACCCAGGGTCAGGACCTTGCGGACCGGCGCATGCGATTCGTACGCCGTCGACCCGCACGGGGTGAGGAGGCAGCCGAATGACCGCCACGGCAAAGTCAGAGGCAAGTTCCTTGCCGCGCAGGCGCCCGGGACGCGGCGCGCTGACCTTTCTGGCGGGGCTGTTGGCGGTGTCCGGGGCCATACGGCTTGGCCTCGGCATGAACGAGGCGCGCGCACTTGTTCCAGAAGCGTTTGAGGCAGGACAAAGTCTGACCTCAGCAGGTTGCGAGCCGCCACCGATGGAACTGGTTGCGGCGCTTCGCGCTCGAGAGGACCGGATCCTGGTGCAAGAGGCAGCGGTCGCAGATCGCAATGCTGCCCTCGCGTTGGCCGAGCAAGCGATAGCCAAACGCCTCGAAGAGTTGCGTGATGCCGAGGCAAGCTTGTCAGCCACGCTATCGCGCGCGGACGGAGCGGCCGAGGCTGATCTTGCAAAACTTACGGCAGTTTATGAATCGATGAAGCCAAAAGACGCGGCATCTCTGTTTGAGGCGATGAAACCCGAGTTCGCCGCCGGTTTTCTTGGTCGGATGCGTCCGGAAATTGCGGCCGCCATAATGTCTGGCTTGTCGTCAGAGGCTGCATACAGCGTTTCCGTTCTGTTGGCCGGACGAAATGCACTGGTTCCCAAGAACTAGCGACAGGATTTCTTAACCGCCCTCTGCGAGGGTCGGCAAACACATCAGACAGGGGGACGCCATGATCGGAATCATCGGTATTGTTGTGATTTTCGTCATGGTCTTCGGCGGCTATCTGGCCGCCGGCGGCAAGATGGAAATCATCATGAAATCATTGCCGTTCGAGTTGGCAATGATTGGGGGCGCTGCCATTGGCGCATTCCTGATTGCGAACGACGGGGCCGGTGTAAAGCAAACGCTGCGTGAGCTGAAGAAGGTGTTCAAAGGGCCGAAATGGCTTCCTGGCGACTATCGTGATATGCTGTGCCTGTTGTTCGAATTGATCCGCATTTCGCGCAGCAACCCCGTTGGACTCGAAGAGCATATCGAGAACCCGCACGAATCGTCAATATTCGGCAAGTACCCAAAAATCCAGCACGATCACGAGGCAATCGACCTGATCTGCGACACATTGCGCGTCGGGTCGATGAACTATGACGACCCCCATCAGGTCGAAGAGGTGCTGGACAAGCGAATGGAGACGCATCTCCACCACGCTTTGCACCCAAGTCATGCGTTGCAGACTGTGGCCGACGGATTGCCGGCGCTGGGAATCGTTGCCGCTGTGCTGGGGGTTATCAAGACTATGGGGTCCATTGACCAGCCGCCCGAGGTCTTGGGCAAGATGATCGGTGGCGCCTTGGTCGGGACATTTCTGGGGGTGTTTCTGGCCTACGGCCTGGTTGGGCCGTTTGCCTCCAAAGTAAAACAGGTGGTGGAGGAGGACGGGCATTTCTACACCCTGATCCGCGAAGTTCTGGTTGCAAACCTGCACCGCCATCCCGCCAATATCTGTATCGAAGTGGGGCGACAGAATACTCCCCACCATGTTCGACCCTCCTTCGGCGACCTCGAGGATTCGCTGCGCGCATTGAAGCAGGAGGCTGCATGATGCGGATCTGGACGCTGATCCTGGCACTGGCAATGTTTCCGACAATGGCATTGGCTCAGACCGTTTCGGTGCAGTCGGGCGAGCACCAGGGATTCTCGCGGCTCGTACTGACCTTTCCAGATCCGATTGACTGGCAGTTCGGACGCACCTTGGATGGGTATGAACTGCGGCTTCCTGAAAAAGACTTTCGCTTTGATCTGAGCAAGGTCTTTTCACACATCTCGCGTGATCGGCTGACCGCGATTTGGGTTGATCCAGCTGCAGGTGCATTGCGGCTGACCATGCGTTGTACATGCCATGCGACCGTATTCTCGTTCCAGCCGAAGATTGTAGTGATCGACATCGCGGATGGACCTCCAACCCCCGGGTCTGGCTTTGAAATGGGGATCGATGCCCCGAACGGACCGGCCCTCAGGCAGTTGACTGCGTCATCGGAGTTGAGACCAAAAGCGCGCCCGACAACGCCCTCTCCGCGCCAGAAGCCCGCACCCCTACTGGAAACGATAGTGCAAGCGCCAACACGGCCGCGCCCTACCTTGCCGTTGCCGCTTGGTGCCACCGACCCCCGTGTGTCCGCCTTGCAAGACCGTTTGCTCTTTGAATTGGCGCAGACCGCCGCCCGCGGTTTGGTCGAGCCTGTTCACAGTTTGCCCAAGCGGCCCGAACCGCCGAAATCGGACCCGAGTCCTTCACTCGCTGATACTTCGACGGCGGCACCGCGATCAGGTCAGCTGCGTGTCTTGCCTGGCGCCGGGAACGGCGCAGGTGATTTGACAGCGCGCGGGTCAATCTGTCTGCCGGATTCGGATCTGGATGTCGCCAGCTGGGGCTCTGAAACGCCGCTGCCCGCCCAGATCGCTGCGGCTCGTGCAGGTCTGGTGGGCGAATTCGATGAGCCTGATATCGACTCGGTTCTCGAGCTGACGCGATTGTATCTTTATGCAGGCTTTGGCGCAGAAGCAGAAAACTTGCTTGTCACCCTTTCACCAGGCGCGCCACAGCTGCCTATCGTGCGGGTTGTTGCTGCGGTCTTGGACGAAAAACCTGCGCCTGACACATTCGCCGGCATGGCGGACTGTGACAGCGCCGTCGCGTTATGGGCGGTGCTGTCGGAGCCGGATTTCGGCAAGGGAAACAGCTTTGCGCAAGGTGCCGTCGTTCGGGCGTTTTCTGAATTGCCCTTGCATCTGCGCAGGCATCTGGGCCCCGCCCTGACGTTGCGTCTCTTGGCTGCGGGGGCTGACAGCGCTGCGCAGATGATCCGCAACGCCGTTCAGCGCGCCTCGGGCGGGGATGGAGAGGCGCTTGACATGATCGATGCCCGGCTCGACCTTGCGAGGGGGGCGGTCGTCGAGGCCGAGGCAAAGCTGAGCGGCGTTGTCGCTGCTGACGGACCGCAAACTCCGATGGCATTTGTGGCCTTGGCTGAAAGTGTTGTCGACCGTGGCGGCGCCTTGAATCAAGCAAGCTTGATCGCGCTGGAAGCGGTTGAGCGGGAAAACCGTGCGACCTCGGACGGCCCCGCATTGCGATTGGCCTTGGCGCGCGCGCTTGCAGCAGCGGGTGAGTATCGTCGCGCATTCGTCGAAATGGGCCAAAATGACCCGAAAATCCGCGCAGCGGTATGGCAGATTCTGGCGACTCGTGGTGAGGATAAAGACCTGCTGCAACACGCCGTGGCAATCCCAAGTGCTGAAACTTTGCAGCAAGCGGGCGCCGCAACGCCAGTGGTCGCCGAACGCCTGCTTGCGATAGGTTTTCCTGACGCAGCACTTGCATGGATCCCGCAAGACGGGTCCGATCGCTCGCGGCTCTTGAACGCCAAGGCGACGATCGGCCTTCGTGATGGAAGAGCCGCGCTGCGCGCGCTATCAGGTCTTGAAGGGGCTGATGCGCAGCGCCTGCGCGCGCAAGCGCATCAATTGCTGGGTCAATCTGTCGAGGCCGTTGCGGTACTCGCAGCGACAGGACAGGTGGGTGACGCCGCAGCCGTGGCATGGCGCGCACAAGACTGGCAAGGGGTGCGTTCAGTCCCCGCAGACATTTCCCAGGTGCCGGGACTGCGGACCCTGGACCGTCTGATGTCGCTCGATCAGTCAGTTGCGATGGACCGTGTGGATGATGCGCCCGGACCCCTTGCCAGCGGGCGCGACTTGCTCAAATCCACAGAACAGACGCGGAGCGCGATCGCGGATCTTCTGGCGGATGTCCCGCGCCCACTGAGCTACCCACCGAAAACTGGACAGTGACGGCAGCTATCCCTACCTGCTGGGCGGGTTGCGCACCAAAGGGCGTAGGCTGTTTGGAAACTCCTGCACCAACCGCCACCAGCGATGTGATGGGTTCGCAGCGGGTCTTTCTGCCTGCTTGGGTTCATGCAACCCGCCAGTGGCGCGTATATCGGGCCTGTGAGAGCATGTTCTTCTGATTTTGGGGATGATCTTCACCCTATCAGGCGGGAATCGCCGCCATCAGCCCCTTGATCCCGACCAAGGTGACCATGCGCTTGATGTTGTAGGCTAGGACGTTCAGCGCCATCTCGGTGCGCACGTTTTTCAGACGGCGCATCAGGAAATGGGTGGTGCCCATCCAGGCCTTGATCGTGCCGAAAGGATGCTCGACCGTGCTGCGGCGCAGGGTCATCGGATCAGCGGCGCTGCGCAAGCGGTCGCGCATCTCGTCCACCAGATGCTCGTATTCCCAGCGAGTGACCCGGCGCTCCGTGCCTGTGGTGCAGCGTGATTTCACGGGGCAGTGCTGGCATTCGTTGGTCCAGTATCGCCGGACCTGGAGCCCGTCTTCTTCGCGCGTGTAGCGGTAGGTCAGCGCGTCGCCTGTCGGGCAGACATACACGTCGCGCGCGGCGTCATATTTGAAGTCGGCCTTCACATACATGCCCTGGCTGCGATTGCCGGAGGTTTCCGGGCGCGGCATGGTCACCGTGATACCCGCCTTGTCGCAGGCGGTGATCTCGACACCGCTGTAATAGCCCTTGTCAGCCAGGGCATGCAGCTTGCCGCACCCGAGCGCCTCTTTGGCTGCAATTGCCATCGGGCTGAGTTGATCACGGTCAAAGCCCTTGTTGGTAACGTCATGGGTGACGATGATGTGGGTCTCGGTGTCCACGACGCATTGCGCATTGTAGCCACCAGCCCGCTGTTGCGCGCGCTCGTGGCCATGGCGCGGGCATCCGGGTCAGTCAGAGAGATCTGGCCGTCCGGCGCATCGACCAGCGCCTTATCCATCGCCTTCAGCTTCTCGATTTCCTGCTTGAGGCGCCCATATCGCTGCGCCAGGTGCGCAACCTTCTCGGCCCGCGCTTCACCTTCCTCCTGCCGATCGATGCGCACCATCTCGGTGAGATAGCGTTCGACATCGACCTCCAGATGCGCAAGGCGACTGGCGATCTTGCCCTTGGTGAAGTTCTTGTCGTTCGGCCCGCTCACTCGGACCGGTGGCGTTCGGGGCCTCACTGTTCACGGCCTTGAACTTACTGCCGTCGATGGCCATGCAATCGCCCTTCAGCGTGCCGATCCTGCGGCATAGCTCCACGAATTGCGCGCAGGTCTTGCGGATGGGCGATCCGTTCTCACGCCGGAAATCCGCAATGGTCTTGTGATCTGGCACCAACCGTCCAAGCAACCACATCACCTCGACATTGCGCCCCGCCTCACGCTCCAGCCTGCGGCTGGACGGGATCCGGTTG
>JAUSPL010000219.1 GCA_030656535.1 Gemmobacter sp. | reverse complement strand
AGGCAGATGTTTCCCACCGCCACGCGGGAATGTACACGCAGTTCGCCCTTGGGCTCGGAATGCACGCCTTTTGCCATGGCTGTCGCCTCGGCAAGCTCCTTCAGGATGCTTTCAACGCGCGGTAAGTAAACCTCGCCCGCTTCGGTCAGCCCGAGACTGCGGCTGGTCTTGGCCAGCAGGCTGATGCCAATCTGCCGTTCCAGGCTGTCGATGCTGCGCGACATCGTTGCCGGAGAAATACCAAGCTCACGCGCTGCTGCAGACAGACTCCCTATACGGGCAGCTTCAGCGAAATGCTTCAGGCTGTTAATCATATCCATCGTATCCTCCATCTCCATAAAATCATGCAAGTCCCCCTCCGAGGACTTTCCAAGTGCGTGGGCGCTCCGAAGAAGAGGCCGCCGCTCACGATGCATGATACCTACGGGCCCAGTAGCCCGACTCCCCAGTCAGGGATGCTAACCCGTGCGTTAATCTCAAGCAACATAGCTGTTCCGGGCTTCGTGGCTTTTTGCGCCAGGCGCGCGCCGATCTGCAATTCTGATCTGTAACGCAGCGTTGCAATCCGCACGCTTTCCCTCGTTCCGGCCTCGTGCCATCTATCTGGGGACGACGACCTGCAGAGCCTAGGCCGTCACCAACCACAAGAACATCACCGCGCCCTGGGTCGCGGAGAGCCGGGGCACCTATGTGCCTGGAAGGGATTGGCACGACCAGCGTGTCCCTTGGGGGACGGTCGGGCCATTAAGGGAGAGGACATGACAGAAACGCTGACGATCGACCCGCCTACGCGATACTTCGAGGATTTTCCCTTGGGTGTCCGGCTGACCACTAGGCGTCGCACCGTCGAAATGTCCGACATCATGGCCTTCGCGTCGCTGACAGGGGATTTCTATCCGCTGCACATCGACGCGGTTGGCGCCGGCGAAACCCGGTTTGGTTCGCGCATTGCACACGGCCCTCTGACTTTTGCCCTCGCGGTTGGGCTGGTTGGGCTCTCGAACTGGTATGGTGATGCCATCGTCGCGCTGAAGGAAATCACGGGGCTGCGGGCGACAGCCCCGGTCTTGCCGGGCGACACGATCCATGTCGAGGCCGAAGTCGAAGAGGTTGACGGCAGCCGCAGTGCAAAATTTGGCACCATCAGCGTTCGCTACAACATCGTGAACCAGCGAGGGGAACAGGTCATGTCGTTCCTGCAGACGATGCTGGCGAAGAAGAAACCTGAGTAAGGAGGCCTGCCATGGCTGGTGATTTCGTCCCAAAACTCACGACCGACAAACGGTCCCCCAACGATCCGGTGTTCATCGGTGTGGGCGAACTGCCTTCGGGGCGCTTCCCCAACCGGACCTTCATCGGTGACCTGACGGATGTCGCGCATCTTGCGATCCTTGATTCGGGCCTGTCCCGGTCGGACATCGACACCATCCTGCTGATCCCTTGCCTGCATTCCTTCGCCGACCAGGCCGACCTGATCTTTTCGCGGATGGTCGAGGAACTGGGCCTCTCGCGCTCGGCGAAATCGAGCTTCATGGTGCATTCTGGTGGCTCGACCAGCGACAACGCAGTGCGCATCGCCTCGGGCTTGATCGCCAGCGGCCACGCCCGCAACGTGCTGGTGCTGCAAGCGGAACGCTGGGGTTCGGCGGACCTCAGCAAGATGGTGACGATGCTGACCCTGAACGGCATCCCGCAGGAGTGGGAGCAGCCGTCCGGCATCACCTTCAATGCCATCGGGGCCATGATTACTCGTGCTTATATGGAAGCCTCGGGCTCGACGCCCGAGGATATGGCTTCGGTCTGTGTCGCCTTGCGGCAGTGGTCGCGGCTAAATCCGAACGCGATGTATCGCGACCGCGATCTGACGATCGACGAGATCCTTGCGTCGAAGATGGTCTCCGACCCCCTTCGCGCCAAGGAATGCCCGATGCTGGCGGATGGCGCCGCAGCCTTTGTGATGACCACGGCAGAGAACGCCCGGCGCAACAGCGACGCCTGGGTGCGGGTCAATGCCTCGGGCGGTTGCGTCAGCCACTACAGCCTTGGGCAGGAAACCAATGCCGCCACGCTTGGGTGGAAGATCGCCGCGGACCGCGCCTACACGCATTCGGATTGGGGCCCCGCGGATGCCGACTTCGCGCAGATCTATGACAGCTACGCCGCGATCACCACCATTGGGGCCGAGGGCCTCGGGTTGGTTCCGCCCGGTGAAGGCGCGCGGTTTTTCCGTGCGGGACATGCTTCGCCCGGTGGCAAGCTACCGATGAACACCAACGGTGGCCTGCTGTCGGCAGGACATACCGGCGTCGGTGGCGGCCTTGCGCTGCTGGTCGAGGGCATACGCCAGTTGCTGCATCGCGCAGAAACGCCGCGGCAGATCGAGGGTGCCCGGCGCGGGATTATCGGTGGCTCTGGTGGCAGCTACATGGACGCGCAGATCCTGCTGCTCGAACGGATCGAAAAGGGAGAACTCTGATGAGCGCGATTGTTGAGGGATTCCGCGACGGGCTGAAGCGCGG
>JAUSPL010000216.1 GCA_030656535.1 Gemmobacter sp. | reverse complement strand
GAGGTGACCAGCTCGGGCAATGACGTGCCCAGGGCCACCAGCGTAAGCCCGATTGCGGTCTCAGAGACGCCCATCACCCGGGCGATATTGACCGCACCCTCGACCAGCAGGTTAGCGCCCAGCGCAAGACCGATCAGACCGCCGACGATCAGCAGCGCGATCTTCCACGGCCGCATGTGCGGGTCTGCGATTTCCAGATCGTGCGACGCAGCGGCGCGGTGCGCCCGTGCGATGCGCAGGTTGTCCAGCAACATCAGCGACATACCTGTCAGCAAGATCAGCGCGTGCACCCAGGTTATCGGTCCGGCAAAGCATACCGCGATGAACAGAACCGAACTGAGCAACATCACGACATAGCCACGCCGCGCGTCGATCTTGCTGGAATGGATCACCGTGAACAACAGCGGCAATCCAAGGATCAACAGCACGTTGACGATATTTGATCCGATGACATTGCCCAGCGCGATACCCGGCCGCCCCGACAACACCGCCTGAATGGACACCAGCAATTCCGGCGCCGACGTCCCGAACGCCACGACGGTCAACCCGACAACCAAGGCCGGGATCCCCAGCCGCAGGGACAGACTGACCGCACCCTTGACCAGCGCGTCGCCGCCCAGAACCAGTATGATCAGCCCCGCAACAAGGTAAACAATGTCAAGCAACACCGGTTGTCAGCCCTTGTTGTCCGGCGGAGGCAAGCCGCAATCGCAAGGCCCTTTGCCGATGATGTAACGCCCGCAGCGCGGACAGGATTTCAATGCGCCGGTCCGCGTCGGAGGCTTGCGCAGGCCAATGCTGCGACCAATCCAGCCCAACTTGCCGAACACGGCCAGCGCGATCACTATGATAAGGAAGAACGTCATTGCCTTGACCATGGCTTACATCCCGTAACGCGCCCAAAGCGCGCGCTCCTCTGCGACATCAGCGGTCCCGCCAATGACGGCTGCCACAGCGCCGCTCAGCGTAGCGCCTGCCCCGAACCGCTGCCAGATCGACCGCCGCTGTTCAACCATCACCAATCTCACCTTGTCGCCATAAAGCGACTTGAGCCGGGGCACCGCATGCCCGATGCCATCTGCCAGTCCCACGTCCACGGCCCCCTGCCCGACCCAAACGTCGCCCTGAAACAGGTCAATGTCTGTGGCCAGCCGCGCACCACGGCGTGACGTGACATGGTGAATGAAATTGCGGTGAATCGGATCAAGGATCGCGCGCAGCCGCACCACATCCTCTGGCTTTTGCGGCTGGAACGGGTCGCCCAGACTCTTGGACAGCCCGGCAGTATGCACGCGCCGCTCTACCCCGTTGCGCGTCATCAGATCCACAAGCCCGAAAGACGATGAAATCACCCCGATCGAGCCCACCACGGAACTGTCGTCGATCCAGATATCGTCTGCGGCACAAGCCAGCCAATACCCGCCCGACGCCGCCAGATCCTCGACAAAGGCATGAACCGGGATCTTCTTTTCTTCGGCCAGCCGACGGATACGCGCACCGATCAGCGCCGATTGCACCGGCGATCCGCCGGGCGAATTGATGACCAGCGCCACCGCAACCGGCTTCATGGCAAAGGCGCGCGCCATCACAGTGGCCAGCCCCGCGTCGCTTAACCCGGAACCGAACCGGCCCGAGCCACCGATAACGCCGGACAGGCGGATGATCGCGACCCGTGGCCGCCGTTTCAGAAAGGGGATGTTCATTTTCATTCCCCCGACATAGGCCGCCGCCCGCCACCAGACAAGCCGCGTGACCCGCAGCTTTGCCAATTTCTGATCCGTTGCAGCCCTGAAATGCCCCGAGAATGTCAATCCTGTACGTGGTTCACCTGTTGTACGGCGATCCGGGCGGACACGCGGGCCAGCGGACCCCTGTCTTGGCCAAGCAAGGTCAGCCGCCGTATCAACCGCCGTATCACCCTCTGTCCAGATTGGCATCTTTCAGCAATCTGCCATGCCGGCGCACCTCGGCCAACACGTCGCCAAAGGTGTGCAGTCCGCGCGCCTGCAGCATCGGCAGCAGCTTTGCAAAGGCCTCGGCCGTGGCGACCGTATCGCCAAGGGCAGTGTGGCGCGCCTCTTCGGGGATGGTGATCCCCAGACGGTGGGTCAGGGCGTCCAGCGAATGGACCTCGGATTGGCCGAACACCACCGCAGACAACAGCACGGTATCCAGAATGGGGTGATCAAACCGCAACCCGAGTTCCGCCTCGCGCCGGCGCAAGAACGTCATGTCAAACGGGGCGTTGTGCGCGATCAGCACAGCCCCTTGGCCAAAGCGGTGAAACCTGGGCAAGACCTGCAAGACGCCTTCGGCCTCGGCGACCATCGCATCGGTGATGCCATGCACATCGGTCGATGCGGGCGGAATATGACGACCGGGGTTCACAAGACTGTCGAACACCTCGCCCTCGACCCGGCGACCATTGACCAGCCGAACGGCCGCAATCTGCACGATCTCGTCGCCCTGCCCCGGCAAAAGGCCGGTGGTTTCCGTGTCGAACACCACATAGGTCAGCTGATCCAGCGGGGTGTCGGCCACCGGCGCAGACCGTTCGCGCGACAGCAGGTCGAAATCATAGACCACCGCGCGGGCAATGGGCTTCGGTCGCCTGCCCGCGCGCCGGGCCTGGCGGATCGGCAGGCAGATGCGCGCGGTACCGGGGGCGGATTCAGGCCAGATCTCGGTCGCGTGGGTCGACAACACCGAACGCCCGGTGACATCGGCGACCCCGACCTCAAGCGGTTCAGCGAGCCACCCGTCCAGATGCCCGACAGACAAGGGCGCGCCATCCCACGCGACGGTGATCAGGGCACCGGACCCGTCTTCTTCTACCCCGATCCGAAACGCGCGTACCCCGGTCTGGGCGACGATACGCCGGGTAAGGTCGGCCAACAGGGCGATGATCTCGAACCCGTTGCAGCGCAGCAGCATTTCGGCAGCCGACCCGCTGACCTGCATGCCCTCGGACTCGAGCCGCGCCCGCAGGCTGTCCATAAGGTCCGAGGCGCGGGTCATCGCAAGCGGCCACCAGTCGCTGCGGCTTTCGTCATAACGCGCGCCCAGTTCGGTGATCGCCACGGTCAGATGGCCGATTTCCGACCGCATTGCCGCATCCAGCGCACCAGCCGCGTCCGGACTGTGTTCCTCGGCCAGCACGCCCATCACGGTTTGCAGGTTGGCGGCAGGGCGACGCACCCGGTCGAACACCTCGGCCAGCAGCTGTTCGCGCCGGGCGTGGGCGGCAAGGTCGGCGGTCACATCGCGCAAGGTCAGCACATAGCCCGGCACCCCTTCGCCCCCGCTCGCAATCAGCCGCATCCGCGCGGCCAGCATCCGAGGTTCGCCCGTCGTGGCGCACAGGATGTCCGAGGCTGCATCAGGGTCGGCCGTGTCGATCAGGCGCTGGTGGGCATGGCGCACCGGACCTTCACGCAGATAGTCGAACAGGTTCCGGTCCAGCCCCGGCCCCGCCCCGCCAGTGCCAAGCAGATCCTGCGCCGGACCGTTGTAGAACACCAACTGGTTGGTGCCCGTACAGAGCAGAACCCCCACAGGCACGTCGGACAACAGCGCTTCCAGACGGGCCTTTTCCGCCGTCAGCCGGGTGGTTTCTCTGGCCACGGATTCAGCCAGCGCGTTTCGGGTCTGCGCAAGGCTGGCCAAGGCGGCCCCCACGGCAGGCGCCAGATCGCCCAGATATCGGGCGGTTTCGCGGTCAAACTCCGTTGCCACATCGCTGTGCGCGCGCGCGCGAATGGTGCCTGCAAGGCGCTCGATCGCCTTGGCAACGTGAACATCGAACAGATACCAGACCCAGACCACAAGGCCAAGGGTCACGAACCCCGCCACCAGCCCGCCCTGCACAAAGGCGTTCAACGTGTCGGGCGTCCCCAGACGGCGATAGCCCAGCCACAACCCCACCCCCAGCGCCACAAGCCCGCCCAGCGCAAGCAAGGCAAAGAACATAAATATCCGGAGTCGCAGGCTTAGTCGTTCAAGCATGACCCGTGCCCCCGGACGTGGCAGTGCCGCCGTCCAGAAGCCTTCGCACCTCTTCTCGCAGTTCCTTGAGCTCGAACGGTTTCGAGATGAACCCATCTGCTCCCAGCGCCAGCCCCTTGCGCCGTTCAATCGCCGATCCGCGTGCGGTCATCATCAGGATCTTGACGTCGGACAGCGACGGGTCCAGCCGGACCCCCTGACAGATTTCATACCCCGAAACCTCGGGCAGCATCACATCCAGCAACACCAGATCGGGATGCGTGGCGCGAATACGGGCCAACGCCTCACCTCCATTGGAGATGCGGTCATGCGCATAGCCTTCGCGGGTTATCAGATAGTCCAAGGCGATGGCGATATTGTCTTCATCCTCGACCACCAGAACGCGCTTTTTCCCCCCCGGTTCGCCCATACTATCCTCCGTGACAGGCCGATTGAAGCACCGGATCATCCGCCGCCAGGTCAACCCATTCTCCGCCCTGCAAGTTCCCCGTATCGTCAAAACTGATGCCTGCGGTCACATCGACCCGCCGATTGTTGGCACAGTCAAAGGTCGACATGATGTCGGTGGTGGTCTGCCAGCGGCCAAAGAACATCACCCGCGTCAGCACGAGGTCGGGCGCGTTCGGGTTGCGCAGGCTTTGACGTTTGTCCACGACGATGGCGCGGTTGATCAGCGGCACCACAAAGGTCCAGGGCCGCAAGGCAACCTGCGCTGACAACGGCTGGGCGATCACCACACCCGCAGGCAAGCCCGCCTGCAGCCGGGGATACCAGTTGTATTCACTGTAAACGGTAAAGCCGATCATGCCGACCCCCGCCATCACGGGCACGATCCAGCGGGGCAGCCGCGCGCCGGCAAGCCAACGCAGGATCATCCCGACCCCGGCACCAAACACACCGGCCACAAGCGCTGCAAGAAATTCAAGAGTCATGTCAGCACCTCAGGACAGGGCGCCGCGGCCATGGCCTGCGGCAGATTGCATGGTGCGAACAACGACAAAGGCGTCACGCAGATGGGACCGCTCAAAATCCGACAGGTCCGACGGGGCCAGAAAGTTATCTGGCTTGCGGCCCATCTTGACCAGAGCGGCCTGATTCTTCAGCCGAATTTCAGCAATCAGATCATAGGCTTCCAGAAGATCACGCGCACCGGATACCGATATGACCCCAGCATCTTCGGCAGCCAAAAGCCGGGCACGGGTATTGGCGGGGACCAACCTGCCTTGCAGCGCATAGATGCGGCCAAGGTCGACCACCGGCACCACGCCATTCAGCTTCATGTCAATATGGTTGCGATGTTCGCCAGACCGGATCGTGGCAAACCCGCGCAGCAACCCCAGCGGCGGCGTGTGTTTCAGGCTGTTGGAGATCATGTGGGCCACAAAGATCGAGTTGCGCGACGCGCGCTCCAGCGTTTCTTGTTGCAGGTCATGGAACAGGCTGGCCTTGCCACTGATCGGGCGCAGATCGAACATAACACTGGCCAGCATCTGCGCCATGGGGTCGGGCGTAGTGACCCAGGATTCGAAATAGCCGCGCCAGACGCTGACCGGCTGGCACCATTTCGGATTGGTCGCCATCATGTCGCCGGGGCAATAGAAATAACCGACCGCGTCCAGCCCATCTGACACGAATTTTGCAAGGCGCTGAAAATAGGCCATGTCGTCGGGGGTCATGGAATCGTCGATCATCATGCAGTTGTCCTGATCGGACACCCCGGTCTGTTCTTGACGCCCCTGACTGCCACAGGCCAGCCAAAGGTAGGGCACCGGCGGCGGGCCGAATTCAGCCTCGGCCATCGCCAGCAAGCGGCGGGTCACGGTGTCGGCAATATCGGTGACAAGCCGCGTGACCACCTCGTGCGCGCTGTTCCCGCCCACAAGTTGCATCAACAACTGCGGGATGCGGGCTGTGACGGCCGCCATGTCGGAAACGGTTTCGGCGCCCGCCAGATCACGGACCAGCACGGCGGAACTGACGGCCTGAAACCGGGTCAGGTCTGTCTGGGTAATCATGCCAACCAGTTGATGCCCCTCGACCACGGGCAAATGGCCGATGCGGCGCTCCATCATCAAGTGCAGGACATCCGACCCCAGCGCCTCGGGCGACAGCGAAATCGGATCAGGTGTCATCACCGCATGGACTGGCGTCGCGGGGTCGCGCCCCTCGGCCAGCACCTTGTTGGTCAGATCGCGGGTTGTGACAATGCCGACAAATCGGCCCTGATCCACCACACCAAGGCTGGACACATGGGCATCGCGCATCTGCACCGCGGCGCTGTAGACGCTGTCACCGGGGGCTATGGTCAAGGGCTTGCGCGCCATCAGATCGGCCACCTTGCGGGTGGCCAGGTCGTTCGCGCGGTGATCTTGCGGCCGATTGCGGCTGAAGAACCGCTC
>JAUSPL010000202.1 GCA_030656535.1 Gemmobacter sp. | reverse complement strand
CAGAGTTCCAGATCAGGGTCGCCGTACTCAACGGCTTCACCGCGCTTGGCACGCCCATCACAGAGGTCGCAAGATAGGTCTGTCCGGGGAAAGGGGAAGTCCGCCCATATCCCGATTTGTGAAACAGAGCCATGCCGATCCAATTCGAACCGGGCAAAGCACTTTGCTTCATCATTGAAATTGACGCAAAGGCGAGCCTCTTTACCCATCCATCTTGAGCGCGGCGATAAACGCCTCTTGCGGGATTTCGACCTTGCCGAACTGGCGCATACGCTTTTTGCCGGCTTTCTGTTTTTCCAACAGCTTTTTCTTGCGGGTGGCATCGCCGCCATAACATTTGGCGGTCACGTCCTTGCGCATCGCGGAGAGGGTTTCGCGGGCAATCACCCGGCCGCCGATGGCCGCCTGAATCGGAATCTTGAACATATGGCGCGGGATCAGGTCTTTCAGCTTCTCTACCATCGCGCGGCCGCGCGCCTCGGCGCGGTCGCGGTGGACCATGATCGACAGAGCATCAACCGGTTCGTCATTCACAAGGATCGACATCTTGACCAGATGATCTTCGCGGTACTCGGAAATCTGGTAATCGAATGACGCGTAACCCTTGGTGACCGATTTCAACCTGTCATAGAAGTCAAACACCACCTCGGCCAACGGCAGATCGTAAACCACCATCGCGCGGTTGCCAGCATAAGACAGATCAAGCTGGATTCCACGGCGATCCTGGCAAAGCTTCAGCACGTCGCCCAGGTATTCATCGGGGACCATGATGGTGGCCTTGATGCGCGGCTCGTCGATGTGATCCACCAAGGTCAGGTCGGGCATATCGGCCGGGTTGTGCAGATCGCGCACTTCGCCGTCCTTCATGTGCAGATGGAACACGACCGAAGGCGCGGTGGTGATCAGATCCAGATCATATTCGCGCTCCAGGCGGTCGCGGACCACTTCGAGGTGCAAAAGCCCGAGGAAACCGCAGCGGAAACCAAATCCCAGTGCCGCCGAAGTCTCCATCTCGCTGCTGAACGACGCGTCGTTCAATTGCAGCTTTTCGATCGCGTCGCGCAGATCCTCGAAGTCGTTCGCATCGACCGGAAACAGACCACAGAACACCACAGGCTGTGCGGGCTTGAAACCCGGCAGCGGGGTTTCGCAACCTTTCTTTTCGGAAGTAATGGTATCGCCGACCCGGGTATCGCGGACCTGCTTGATCGACCCGGTCCAGATTCCGATTTCGCCGGGGCCAAGCTCGGCGATATCCACCATCTGGGGCTTCAACACAGCCAGCTTGTCAACACCGTACACGGCCCCTGTCTGCATCATCTTGATGCGGTCGCCCTTGCGGATCGTACCGTCGATGACACGGATCATCACGACCACCCCAAGGTAGGCGTCATACCAGCTGTCGACCAACATCGCCTTGAGCGGCGCGTTGCGGTCGCCCTTCGGTGCGGGCAGGCGCGTGACGATGGCTTCCAGGACGTCCGGGATGCCGATGCCGGATTTGGCCGAAATCAGAACGGCGTTCGACGCATCCAGCCCGATCACATCCTCGATCTGTTGGCGAATGCGGTCGGGTTCGGCAGCTGGCAGGTCAATCTTGTTCAGAACCGGCACGATTTCATGCCCAGCGTCCAAGGCCTGGTAGACGTTTGCCAACGTCTGCGCCTCGACCCCCTGCGACGCGTCCACGACCAGCAACGACCCTTCGACCGCCCGCATGGACCGCGACACTTCATACGCAAAGTCGACGTGGCCGGGGGTGTCGATCAGGTTCAGGATGTAAGTGTTTCCATCCTTGGCCCGATATTCGATCCGCACCGTGTTGGCCTTGATGGTGATCCCGCGCTCGCGCTCGATATCCATGCTGTCGAGCATCTGATCTTTCATGTCGCGTTGCGCGACCGTGCCGGTTGATTGGATCAACCGGTCAGCAAGGGTGGATTTACCGTGGTCGATATGGGCCACGATGGAGAAGTTGCGGATGAGATCAAGCTGGGTCATGCCGGGGGATATAGCTGGGAAAAACCAAGCCGAAAAGGGCTTTGCGTGTCAGTTCGGCACGGGCAACGGATCGGCAGTTTTCTAGACGCAAAACAGGTTCATTTCGGCAACGTTTCCCGCGCCGCTGGTGACGCGTCGGGGCTCTGGCTGCAGCGATATGGCGCGGCCCTTGATTTTCCGGCGCAACCCTTCACGCAGCAGACAGACACGCCAGCGCAAACACCGTCACCCGAACCGTCGCGCGCAGACATATCACAGCCAGCCTTGCGCGAGTCGATCACCCGTGGGTCGCCCCCATCCTGTCATGCACCACCACGTGTGCGGCAGGATCAAATGTATCGTCACTTGCCCGACCGTCGGCCCGCGAATCGGCGCGGATGCACGGCACCGCGGTTTTGGTGGTCAGGGGCCCGCCCCTTCCCCGATCAGGGGGGCGGCATCGCCTGGCGGGTGCCTTGGATCAGGTCGCCCCAATCGGGCGAAAGCATTTGAATCGCATGCAGAATACTGGGCATCTGGTTGTGGCGTTATTGGATTTACACCCGGCACCTGCCAGGTTTCTCATGGTATGTGGCGGATTGTCGCCGCTTGGTTTCAGATCGCCACAAGGTCGCTTGATTCGCAGCCGCAAGGCGCGGCATGTTGTGGCTGTCTTCTGACCGGCCACCGGGTTTTGTGGTCGGAGGGCAAGATGGACTTCCATTGATTTTTCGACGTTTTTCTGCAAATATCAGCCGAGAAACGAGATCAGGGCGGGCTTTTCCCAGCCCCGGCGACATGAGGCAGAGCGATGAAATCCATGATTCTTGCGGCGGGTATCCTGATGGCCGGGGCTTTTTCAGCCAGCGCCGGGCCTATAGAGGCTGCGTGCAATGCGTCCGACCGCGCCAAAGGCAACCGGGCCTTGTGCTCGTGCATTCAACAGGCGGCTGACCGCACCTTGGGCGGCGGCGAACAACGGCGCGCGGCAAAGTTCTTCCGCGATCCGGACGAAGCCCAAAAGGTTCGCATGTCCAAGTCAGGCGGCGACAACGAATTCTGGGCACGCTACCGGGCCTTTGGCCAAATGGCCGAGGCCTACTGTACCCGCTGACCAATGGCGCCCCCCCGCTTGGTGGTGCTGACCGGGGCCGGAGTTTCGGCCGAAAGCGGTTTGGGCACATTCAGGGACAAGGGCGGGCTGTGGACGCAGTTCGACCTTGCCGACGTGGCGACGCCAGATGGATTCGCGCGCAACACGGATCTTGTTCACCAATTCTATAACGCCCGCCGCGCCAATGCTGCGGCGGCGGTGCCGAATGCGGCCCATGTTGCGCTGGCGCGGTTGAGCATGGCCTTGGGCGATGATCTGCTGTTGGTCACTCAGAACGTCGACGACCTGCACGAACGCGCAGGCAGCCGGGACGTGGTGCATATGCATGGCACACTGACCGGAGCCGTCTGCGGCGTCTGCGCGCACCGCTGGACCGCCCCTGCCGTCATGACACCGCGCGCACCCTGCCCGGCCTGTGGTCGCCCGACGACCCGTCCTGACATCGTCTGGTTTGGCGAAATACCGTTTTTCATGGACCGGATCGCCGAAGCCTTGCAGGCCTGCGATATCTTCGTGGCGATCGGCACGTCGGGCACCGTCTATCCCGCCGCCGGATTTGTGGCCGAGGCAGCGGCGGCAGGCGCAGAGACACTCGAACTCAACCTGGAGCCGTCGGCCGTTGTCTCGGACTTTGACGCCAGCCGGTTCGGACCGGCCAGCGTCATTGTTCCTGCCTGGGTGGACGAGGTGCTGCAAGGACGCTGACCGCCCCCGTCCAGCCGCGTCGCAGGCGTCAGTTGGTCTTTTTCATGCCATGGCCCGAATGGTTCATTGGGCCGGATTTTGCCCCGTGCATCGGCTTGCGCTCCAGATCCACAGGGATCTGGACTTCCATCGCGCCCGCTTTTTCAAATGTCAGGGTAACGGTGACAACATCGCCGTGGGCCAGTGGAGATTTGAGGCCAAGAAACATCACGTGGTCGCCACCGCGCTCCAGGGCATGAGCGCCGTTTGCAGGAATGACAAATCCCTCGGGGACTTCCAGCATTTGCATGACGCCATTGGCGTCTTGTTTATGGGTGTGCAACTCGACCCGCTCGGCGACGTCCGAACTGGCGGAAACGATACGGTCATCGGCTGATGTGTTGTTTTCAATCACCATGAACGCCGCACCAGAAGTGGCCATGTTGCCCGATGTCCGCATGTAGGCGTCGTCGATGTGCAGCCCGTCCTGCGCGTAGGCAACAGAAGCAAGCGAGGTCAGCGCAAGGGCAAGCGCGAAGGAACGAATGGTCATGAAGGTATCCTGAATCTTGGGAATATGGAAACGGCCGTGACACAATGGTCAAGCGACGGCCCGTCAAGCTGTGATAGCGTGGTATCGGGGGTCAGGCGTCGCCCGGCGGACCGCGCGCCTGCGGTGGCCCAGTGGGGCGCGCACCCAAACCCTGGCCTTGTGCGATCCACGAAATCCGGGTGCCGGTCGCGGGCGGAACAGGCAGGCTGACAGGCGGCACGTCGTCTGCGATCATTCCCAATGCGCAATCGGGGCAGACATGCATCGGGCCGACAGGGTTGCCGTCCATGTCCAGCGTGATCGACATCGGACCTGCGCCGGAACAGATCACCAGCATCGTTCCGGTCGCGGTGGTCATGCGCATTTGCCCACGCGCCACCGCCATCGTCACGCTGGTGCACACCAGGACAATCGCAAGGCAAAACGCGGCAAGGCTTCGGAAACGGAACATGGCCCCATTCTAGCGATTGCGTGGCGGCAAGGAAAGAGGCCAGCACGTCGCATGGGCGGGGGAAAGCCAAGCCACAAGCGGGCCGACGGTAACGCAAGACCGATTGCGACCCCGACCGAACCGCCGCATGTCAAAGGCCTGTGACTCGCGCAACACGATCCGGCCAAAGTGTGCAGGCGCGCAAATACTCAGGCCGTAAAACGGCAAAAGCCCCGCGAAGGCGGGGCTATGCAGCGGGTTGACCCAAAAGGTCGCGCCGGATCAGGCGGCGGCTTTGCCGGCCTTCACGATTTCGCGCTTGATTTTCAGCGCTTTGTCCGACAGCTCGTCGTCCTTCGACTTGGCCAGGAACGCATCCAGACCGCCGCGATGGTCGACAGTGCGCAGGGCGTGAGCCGAGATGCGCAGCTTGTAGGACTGACCAAGGATGTCCGAGATCAATGTGACCTCGTTCAAGTTCGGCAAGAAGCGCCGCTTGGACTTGTTGTTAGCGTGGCTAACGTTGTGGCCCGACATCGGGCCCTTACCGCTCAGTTCGCAGACGCGCGACATCGTCGTGTTCCTTGTTCTTGTCGAGACAAAAGGGCACCGCCATAGGGCAGCGCGCCGAATTCGATCAGCGCCGTTTAGGCGCTCCTCGCCGGAAGGTCAAGCGATTCAGGCAATAGATTTGTGAACTCCGACAGGTTTTCCACAGCAATTCCCAAAAGATCACGACAAACGGCATGGATCGGGCTTGCAGATAAATGCCCTGCGACAGTGGACCAAGCGGAGCAGCCTTCATTCCCTTGAAGTCTGCGCCATGTTGTGGTGACAAAGCCATGTTCAACCGGCTTGCCCCAGCCGCGCCAGCATCTCTGCCGCTGCGGCCTCGGGGGTCAACGCGCCTTGCGCCACGCGCGCGCCCAGCTCGGCCATCGCATCGCGTGCCGGACCGGGCCGTGTCAGCACCGCCAAAAGCCCCTGACGGACCTCTTCCTCGAACCAGTGCCGGGCCTGCGAGGCACGCAGGGCCGCCCAATGGCCATTGTCACGGCGCCATTGCGCCAGTGCCTGCATTTCGTCCCAGGCCAAACCCAGCCCCGCCTGTTCCAGCGCCGATACGGTCATCGCCTTGGGAAACCCCGAAGGATCCTGCGGGCGACGACGCAACAGGTGCAACGCCCCGGCGTAATCGGCACAGGTCCGCATCGCGGCGGGTTTCAGGTCGCCATCCGCCTTGTTGACCAGGATAAGGTCGGCCATTTCCATGATGCCGCGTTTGACACCCTGCAACTCATCGCCGCCCGCAGGGGCCAAAAGCAGAATGAACAGATCGGCTATTTCTGACACGACGGTTTCCGACTGTCCGACCCCGACCGTTTCAATCAACACCACGTCAAAGCCTGCCGATTCGCACAAGGCCACCGCCTCTCGCGACCGGCGCGCGACGCCGCCCAGATGGGTCCGGCTGGGCGAGGGTCGGATAAACGCCTGCGGGTCGCGGCTTAACCGTTCCATCCGGGTCTTGTCACCCAGGATCGAGCCGCCCGTCCGCGCCGAGCTTGGGTCCACCGCCAGCACCGCCACCCGCATCCCCTGCCCGGTCAGCAACAGCCCAAAGGCCTCGATGAAGGTCGATTTCCCGACTCCCGGGGTGCCGGACAACCCGATCCGCAGCGCCTGCCGCCCACCCTTTGCACAGGCCGTCAGCAGCTGGCCCGCCAACACGCGGTGGTCGCTGCGCGAGCTTTCCACCAGAGTGATGGCGCGGGCCAGCGCGCGGCGGTCACCGGCGATCACCCGGTCGGCAAGGTCGTTCACATCCATGGCGCTCTCCGGCAGAGTTTCGCGCATCCAAACCGCTTTTGACGGGATTGTCATCGCGGAAAGGCGGTCGGAGGGCTATCTGTGCCATAGCGAGGGGCAGTGTCCAGCCCTGTCGTCACCCTGTGCCGGCCCTGTGCCGGACATCCCAGATCACGAGGTCCATCATGCAGCGCCCGCTGTTTCGCCCTGCCCTGCTGGCCACTTTGTTGGCCGCAGCTCCGTTGATTGCGCCAGCAGCAGCTATGGCCCAGACGGTCCGGGAATCCCGGTTCGACCTTGTGCTGCGTGGGCTCAAGGCCGGCGAACTTGTATTCGCCGGAACAGAAAACGGGACCAACTATGCCGTCACGGGGGTCTTGCGCAGTGCTGGCCTCGCCGGAATGGTGCGCAAGGTGCGCTATGACGCTACGGCGCAGGGGGCGGTTTCGGGCAATAGCCTCGCCCCCCGGCGCTATGAGGAAGAGGCCGACACCGGCAAGCGTCAGTCGCAATCGGTCATGGTCTGGACCGGCGGCGTCCCCAAGGTCGAGCTAAATCTGCCCGAACGCGCCCCCCGGCCGAACGATGTCTCTGCTGCCAGCCAAAAGGGCAGTGTCGATCCGCTGACCGCCATGTTCTCGACCCTGCGCGAGGTACCGACCGCGGCCGCATGTACGACCAATGTCAAGATGTACGATGGCCGTCGCAGCAGCCAGTTGCGCCTGTCATCACCGAAAGTCGAGGGCGACCGCATCACCTGCACCGGCGAATACCGCCGCATCGCCGGGTTTTCTGACAAGGAAATGGCAGAAAAGACCAGCTTTTCCTTTGCGCTGACCTATGCACCGACCGCCCCCGGTCGTGTCCAGGTGTCCGAAGTGGCGATGGACACGCTGTATGGCAGCGCCCGGCTGACGCGCAGATAGGGTCCGGGGCGCGGCAGCCCCGGCCCAGACTGCATGACGCTTTGTCCAGCCAGATCATGGGCCCTGAACTTCAGCCGATCACAACCCGCAGGGGGCCGTGCCAACCCGACCGTCAGACCTTCGGTCAGGCTTGGCGCCTGCGAACCGGCAAAGGTCATGGCAGGCTGGTCGTCCTGTCCGGCGATATTTACCCATCCCGTTTCCTGTCCAGATGGCAGTCCAGATGCCCCCGGACCGGCCCATCGCCTGCGCGACACCACCCTGCCTCTGGCCCTTTGGTCAGATCCCCGGCATAACCCGGTGCCATGACAAGCCTGCCCATCGACGACATCTTGCCCCAACTGACCGCAGCGCTGACCGCGCATGGCGTTGCCGTGCTTCAGGCCCCCCCGGGGGCGGGCAAGACCACGCGGGTTCCCCTTGCGCTTTTGCCGCATGTCTCTGATCGAATCCTGATGCTGGAACCCCGCCGCCTTGCTGCGCGCGGTGCCGCCGAACGGATGGCCGAAACCTTGGGCGAACAAGTGGGCGACACGGTTGGTTACAGAATACGTGGCAGTTCGGTCATCTCGAAAGCCACCCGGATCGAGGTGGTGACCGTAGGCATCCTGACCCTGATGATACAGTCCGACCCTGAACTGGCTGGCATCGGTGCGGTAATCTTTGACGAATTTCACGAACGGTCCCTGAACGCGGACCTCGGGCTGGCGCTGGTGCTGGAATCGCGTGCGGCCC
>JAUSPL010000198.1 GCA_030656535.1 Gemmobacter sp. | reverse complement strand
CCGCGGCCTTGGCCAAGGCCGCACGCCGGGCGTCGGAGCAGACGGTGCTGGTGACCTCGGCGAATTTGCGTTGCAGGTCGGCTTCGGTAAGCGGCTGTTCGGGATAGCCGCGCGCGACCTTGCCAGTGGCGGACAGGCGGCGCCCATCGGTCAGGTGCAGCGTGACCTCGCCCATATAGAAATCCGGGAAGGCGGCGTCGAACGCGCCGGTATCGCGGACCACCTCGGCGCTTGCCGCCAGTCGTGCCACCTCGGGGTGGGTGTCGCGGCGATCGATGAACAGATCAAGGAACGACAGCCGCCCCATCGCAGCGCGCACCGGAAGGATATATTGCGCCGAATGCCCCTTCAGCGGGTTGTCATCGACGCAATGCGCGCCGGCATTGGCAAAGCGCAGCACGATCTTTTCAATCTGTTCAGGGCGCAGCGCGTGACCTTCCAGCAACCCGACCAGCGCATCCAGCGCAGGATGCAGGAATGACACCGAGGCATAGGGTTTGATCGCCAGTTCGGTCACGCCATCCCAAACGGTGCCCAGGCCCGCAGTCAGCCTGTCCGGCTCTGCCACGCCGCTATAGGCGTTCAGCACGACATGCCCACCGTCAAAGATCCGGTCCGGCGCACCAAACCCGCGTTTGGCCAACATTGCGGACATCACCCCATTGCGCGCTGCCAACCCCATCTGGAACGGGCGGGCATCTTCGCGCGGGTCATCTTGCCAGGCCAACAGCCCCGACGTTTGCAGCGCAGCCAACCCCAGCGTGCGCACGGTCTGTTCTGTGGTCAGCCGCATCAGATAGGCGGCGGCGGCGGCGGCACCAAAGCTGCCTGCGATCGCCGAGGGGTGAAACCCACGGGCATAAAGCGCGCGCGGGTTCATCGCCATCGACACGCGATAGGTGATCTCGCATCCCAGGGCGATGGCGGCCAGCGCCTCGGCACCGCTGCGGTTCTCGGTTTCGCACAGGGCAAGCGCGGTGGGGATCATCACCGCGACCGGATGCAAGATCGCCTCGGGGTGGTGGGGTTCGTAATCGGCCGCATACCCCAGCGTCCCGTTGGCCAACACCGCGCTGACCGGATCGACCTTGCGCCCGCGGCCAATCAGTGTGGCACGACCGGGGCCGGCGATCTCTTCCGCGAAGCCACCGATACCCTGTGCGGCGGTCACCGCCGGGTGGGTCGCCGCGCACAGCACCCCGATGCCATCGGTTGCCAGCGTGCGGGTATAGGCCATGACGTCGGGAGGCAGGCTTTCGGGCCCAAAACCAGAGATGAAGGCAGCCAGACTTTCGGTGATCGGGGCACGCATCGCGGGATCCTCGCGCTGTATTTCTCTTGCATGGAATAATGTATACATGACAGAATACATAAGGCAGTCAAGGCGTCCATGGCAAAGGACAGGGGAATATGGCGAAGGTAACGCGGATCGTTCTGGGTGGGTTCGGCAATGTCGGGCAACAGATAGCGCGCAGGCTGACAACAGGCGACGACACCGCCATTCAGATCGTGGCCATTGCCGCACGCGACAAGGACAAGGCTGCACGCGCGGCCGCCGGGTTCGGGCTGGACGTGCCGATCATCTCGGCCAATGAGGCACCGCACTACGACGCGATCCTTGTCGAATGCGCCACCTACGACGGATTTCGCGACGTGATGGAGCCTATGCTGCGCGCCGGTGGCCACGTGATTGCAGTCAGCGTCGGCGCACTGGCGGTCAACATGGATCTGATCGACATTGCCGAAGCAGCCGGCGCCACCTTGCAGATCGCGGGCGGCACCTTGCCGGGGCTGGACATCATCCGCGCCGCCGCCGAGGACGAGATCCGTTCGGTGGTGCTGACCTCGCATATCAACCCCGCCTCTTTCGTGCATGAACCCTATATCCACGAACACGCCATCGACCTTGCCCCGGCCGCACAGGGCCCGGTGACCGTGTTCGAGGGCAGCGCACGCGAAGCGGCGGGGCATTTCCCCCGGCATTTCAACGTGGCGGTGACACTGGGTCTGGTCGGCATCGGCCTGGACCGTACCCAGGTCCGGATCCGCGCCGACGGCACCTTGCCCGGTGCCCGCCACACGATCACTGTCGATGCCAGCTCGGTTTCGCTTGAAATGACCTCGCAGAACTATCCTTCGCCGCAGAACAACCGCACCAGCATGGTGGTGGCGCTCAGCATTCTGGCGGCGCTGCGCCGCCAGGGCGCGACGCTGCGGATCGGCAGCTGATGCAGCTATCGGACACCGACAAGGCACTGCTGGATGGTGCGCAGGGCGATGCTGCCCGGCAGGCAATGGAGGCGCTTGTGCAACTGGGCCGCGCCTATGACGCGCCCGACATGGTGGATATCGGCTATGCCCATGTTCACGCCGGGATGGCTCTGTACAAGGGTGACGTGGAACTGATCGAGGCCACGGCGGCCCAAGGCGCGCGCATGGTTGTGCCCGTTTCGACCAATATCGCCAATGCGGACATGGGTGATTGGGTCGGCACCGGGGCGCCCGATGCGCTGGGTCTGTTGCAAAAACGCGCCGAGGCGGCGCATCGTGCCATGGGCAGCGCCACATCCTTTACTTGCACGCCCTATTGGGCCGGGCACTGGCCGACCTGGAACATGCATATCGCCTCGATCGAAAGCGGCGTGACCGTGTTCGCCAATTCCGTGCTAGGCGCGCGGGCCAACCGCGACGGGTTCTTTGCGGTCTATGCCGGGATGACCGGGCGCTATCCGCGGTTCGGCCTGCATCTGGACGCCAACCGCCAGCCCACACACCGGGTGCGGGTCACCGCCCGCCCATCCGGGACCGCCGATTTCACCGCACTGGGCTATGCCATCGGCGGCGCGGTCCGCAACGGTGTGCCACTGATCACCGGGCTGGCCACCCGGCCCAATCTGGACGACCTGGATGCGATGGGTGTTGGCATGGCGACCTCGGGCGGGGTGGCGATGTTCATCGTTCCCGGCGTGACACCGCCGTATGGGGCGGATGCGGACGGTGCCGGGCTGCCCGAGGTCGAGATCAGCGAAGACGCGATCCAGTCCGTGTTCGACGATTTCAGCACGGGTGCGGAAACCGGCTTTGACCTTGTGCATCTGGGCTGCCCGCATGCCTCGTTCGAAGAGATGAAACACTATGCCGCGCTGTTTGTCGGGCGCCGGGTCGCACCCGGGGCCGAAGTCTGGCTGACCACCAGCCGCGCCGTGCGACAGATGGCACGGGATGCGGGGTTGCTGGCGCCGTTGCTGGCCGCCGGGGTTCGCGTCGTATCCGACACCTGCCCGATTTCCTGTCACTTTGCCTGCACCTGTTCGCCCGATCCCGCGCTTGGCGTGACCCCGCCAAAGCTGCGCACGATCCTGGTGGATTCGGCCAAACAGGCCCATTATGTGCGCGACATGATCCAGTGTCCGACGCTGTTCACGACAAGCGAGAATGCTGTTGAATCGGCTATTTCCGGGCGGTTTGTGCCAA
>JAUSPL010000189.1 GCA_030656535.1 Gemmobacter sp. | reverse complement strand
TAGATCCCGATCAGACACAGCCCCAACCCCAGCAGCGCATCGGACAGAAAGTCCTGTTCCTGCTCGGCCAGACCGCCAACCTTGTACCCGACACCAAAATCCTCAGCCACCCGAGGCAGGATGTCGGCCTCAAGAACACGTTGCACTTCGGCGGCGGCAGCCGGATCATCTTCGGACAGATCGCCGGTCACTGTGACCAAACGCAGGCCGTTTTCCCGGCGCACCGTTGAAAACCCACTGCGGGCTTCGACGGTCACGATATCCGCCAGCGGCACGTACTGGCCCCCGCCCGCCCGCAGCATGGTTCGTTCCAGAAAATCCCCGGTCAGTTCGGCATCCGGCAGTTCCACCCGGATCTTCGCTGATCGCGGTCCGTCGGGAAAGCTCGCGGCTTCTATCCCGTTCAGTCGATCCCGCAGGGTGCGGCCAAGGGCATCGACGGTGAAACCAAGGCTTTCGCCCCGCGGGGTCAGGTGCAAGATCAATTCCTGCTTGTCATAAGACAGGTTGTCTTCCAGCGCCGACACGGGCGGCATCACCGCCAGGGCGGTCTTGACGGCCTCGGCCGCGGATTTCAACACGGCGGCATCTGCCCCTGACAACTGAACCGACAGCGCATCCCCGCCTGGGCCAGAGCGCCATCCGCGAAAGCTCAGTTCCTCCATCTGCGGGTGGGCGCGGACTTCCTCTTGCACTGCGGCAAGGAAATCGAAGGATGAATAGGGCCGCTTGTCCGGGTCGATCAATTCGATCGAAATCGCACCCAGCAATTCGGGCTCTTTGACCGCGGCGCCCGGCAGCTCGCGCCCCGCATTGCCGCCGATCTGGCCCATGACATAGCTTATGGGGTTTTCGCCGTGTTCGGCTTCATAGCGCGCCGCCACGGTTTCGGTCGCACGCTGCAATTCGCGCATCATCGCCAGTGTGTCGTCGCGCGCGGCCCCCGGCAACATCGAGAAGTTTCCGCTGATGGACCCTTGCTCGGGTGAATTGAAGAACCGCCACTGAACATCCCCGCGCAGGAACATTGCGCCCTGTGTTGTCAGCGCCAGAACCGCCAGCGCCATCACAGGATATCGCGCCCGGATCACCCCTGCCATCAGCGGACGAAACGCCCGGCTGCGCAGCCAGTCAAAGCCGCGATTGACGGTCCGCGAGGGCCAGTCATACCAGCGTTCCTTGGCTGTATGCGCCAGCGCATGGGCCATATGGTTGGGCAGGATCAGGAAACACTCGACCAACGACGCAATCAACACGGCAACCACGGTGAACGGGATGTCTCCGATCAAACTGCCGAACCGGCCTGAAATCGCAAACAGCGCCATAAAGGCCAGTACGGTGGTCAACGTCGACGCAAGCACCGGCGACCCCATACGGAATGCTGCGTTTTCGGCCGCCTCGACCGGGCCTTCGCCCAGATTGCGCGCCCGATGATCCGCATGTTCGCCCACGACAATGGCATCATCAACGACGATCCCCAATGTGATGATCAGCGCAAACAACGACATCATGTTGATGGTCAGCCCGGCCGCATACATGACCGCGATCGCGGCAGACATCGCAACCGGGATCCCAGCCGCTACCCAAAAGGCTGTGCGCGCGTTCAAGAACAAGAACAGCAACGCCAAAACCAGCAGCAACCCCGTGGCCCCGTTGGTCAGCAAGATGTTTAACCGGTCGCTGATGCCTTCGGCGCGGGTGCGGATCAGTTCGGCGGTGACCCCTCTCGGCAAGGTCAGTTGCATGTCAGCTGCGACGGTTTCGACCAGCGCCTGCATCTTGATGGCGTCCCCGGTGTCGGACCGATCGACCCTGATGGTGATCGCGGGGTTTTCGCCGACATAGAACGCCTGCACCCGGTCCGCCCCCGACGCCCGGACCGAGGCCAAGTCGCCAATGGTCAAAGTGGATCCATCGGCGCCGCGCCGCAAGACGATACCGGCAATATCCTCGGTCGACCGGCGTGCAGCTCCGGTGCTGACCCTTGCCGCCCCGCCTGCCACGTCCCCCGCAGGCGCGGTGGACACCTCGGCTGCGATGGCGGTCGAGATTTCGCGCATTGTCACATCATGGCGCATCAAGCCCGTTGAAGGCACTTCCACCATGATTTCGGGCGCAGCAAGGCCCTGAATCGTGGTCCGCGTGATCCCGGTCGCAAACAGCCGCGCGGTGAACTCATCCGCCAGACGGCCCAACTGCGCCGCAGAAATCGGGCCAGAAATCACGACATCGGTGACCCGATCCCGCCAGATGCCCCGTTGAACCTGCGGCTCTTCGGCGTCCTCGGGCAACGTGTTGACGCTGTCGATGGCCGTCTGAACATCTTCGGCGGCGCGGCCCATGTCCCAGTCGGGTTCGAACTCCAACGAGATATTCGCACGCCCTTCGCGCGACCGCGCAGAGGTTTTTGCAACACCTTCGACCACCAGCAACGCAGGTTCCAGAACCTGCACGATGGCGCGGTCAACATCCTCGGCCCCGGCACCTGACCAGACGACCGAAACCGCGATTTCGCCGATGATGACATCCGGGAAATACTGCGCCCGGATCCGTGTGGCAGACGCCACCCCCGCGACCAGCATCAACACAAGCAACAGGTTCGCCAATGTCTTGTGCCGCACAAAGTGTGACAGGATACCGTTCAACCCACCCGAACCTGATGCCATCGCCTAGCCCCCCATCCGGGATTCAAGCCGCGAAATCACCTGGGCCGGAACCTGAGGTTGTGACAGTTGCGCAAGGATACGGACTTTGGCCTCGTTCGGCATGCGGGTGTTGGCTTCGACATATGCGATCAGTGCCGCGCGGCGTTCGGGCGTCAGGTCGATCAGCCCTGCGGCAGCCGAAGGCTGTTCAGCGGTGGATGCTATGTCTTGCGATGCAGAGCCTGCCGCCGATGCCTCTGGACGAATGGGCCGGATGCGCAACCCGCCACCCAACTGGGCAGTCCGCTCGGCAACCACTTCGCGTCCGCCAAGGCCATCCGCGCGCAAGATTACAAGGTCGCCTTGACGGCGCAGCAATTCCACTGCGACTTCCTCCAGGCGGTCGTCCGCCCCCAGCACCAAAAGCGTGTCGCCCGATCCAAGCGCGGTGGCAGGCAAGACAGCAACCTGTTCAAGCACGGGTTCTTGCACATGCACGGTCACGAAATCACCCGGACGAAAGCCCCCAGCGGCATCCAGCGTGGCATAGATCAGACGCCCGGTCTGACCTTCGCCCACCGCAGCGCCCACCCGGGTCAAATGGCCCGAGGTCACGATCTCGGCCCCCGGAACGTCCAGAACGACCGTGACCGGGGTGTCGATCAAGTCCCCATCGGGCGTCACCAATCGCCGAAACTGCTCGGTCGACAGGCGAAACGTGACCTCTAGCGCGGCAGGGTCAACAAGACGGGCCAGCCGTTCGTTTTGGCTGACGATGCCGCCTTCTATCGCGACAACCTCGGACAACAAGCCGGCAAATCCCGCGACCAGTTCTGTTTCGCGGATCGCGCGCTCTGCTTCGGCCAATGTGATGATCAGCCGCGCGCGCGTCGCCGCCGCCTTTTCAACGCGGGTTTCGGCCTGCGCCACGGCCTGACGCCGCGACAATACGGCCTGATCGGCCGCCGATCCGGCCAGTGCGGCAGTTTCCACCGCCGCATCCGACCCTGCTCCACGCTCCAGAAGACTGCGTTGACGCGTCAGCGCCTGCGCGCGCAAAGCTGCCTGTGCCTGTGCCGCAGCAAGTTCGTCATGCGCAAGCTCCAGCGCGCGCGCAGCATCGCGCGCTTCGGCCACGGCGTCGGTCTGGTCGGCCAGCATCAGGTCGCGCGCGGCAATCGCGTCTGATGGGTCAAGCCGCACAAGAACCTGCCCGGCGGCCACGGGCGCGCCGTCTTCGAACCCCTCGGCCAAGGTCACAACCGTACCGGCACGCGGCGCGCGCAAATCCAGCGTACGCCGCGAACGGACCTCACCAAAGACGGTCAGTTCGGGCGTCACGGCCTTCAGTTGAAAGGGGACCACGGTCGCCGCGAACACACGCTCTCGGGCGATCGGCGACGCGCCCTTGTCCGCCCCTCGGACCTGA
>JAUSPL010000169.1 GCA_030656535.1 Gemmobacter sp. | reverse complement strand
GTGGTCCGGGGCGTGGCCGAGGGGCAGGCGCTGACGTCGCAGACCGCACTGTCGTTTCTGGGCGATCTGGACATCCGCACCGGGCAGGTGGTCGGTAGGTCCAGCGATCTGTTCGGTCAGGGTGTCACGGGCCGGGTTCTGCTGCTGCCCGAGACGCGCGGTTCGGCCGGCGCGTGGCGGTTCTTGTATCAGCTCAAGGTTCACGGCACGCATCCTGCGGCGCTGGTGCTGCGCGAAATGCCCGACCCGTCGGTCACGCAGGGCGCCATTCTGGCTGCGATTCCCATCCTGGTGGCCCCCGCACCGGAGTTCTGGGCGGCGGTGCAAACCGGCGATGCGCTGCGGGTCGATGGCGACGCAGGCCGCATTTCAGTGCTTTAGCAGGGCGGGCCGACGGGGCAACCGGCCATCCTTGGCCCAAACGCGGCCAGCGCCCTTGTTTGGCGTCAGATCCTCAGACAAATCCGGTCACTGCGTGCGACGGCTATGGACACTTCGACCGGGACCATTGCGGTGTCGATATTGCAGCCGGTGATCTCGATAACAGGTTGCAAGGGTGGTATTTCCAGCAAAGTGGCCTCCTTGTACGATGCCAGACGGCTGGCGGCGCTGGTGGACACGCGGGTAATTTCGATCCCCATCGCCCGCATCGCCAAGGTCACGCTGGCGTTTTCCGCGATGAGCCGCTCGATTCCGGACAGGCGCGCTGGGTCATAATAGTGCCGCCCCACCGTCGCCGGGATGCCATCGACGCGTCGCAAAAGCTCTACCTGCAACAGCCGGCTGTTGGCCGGGCGTTGCAACAGTTGCGCCACAGCATAGGGGGCCCGGATCAGCCGTGCGCCCAGATATTCGGTGGCGGTGGTGTGGCCATCGTTGCGCAAGCTTTCACCGAAGCGAGTCATGCGCGAAATGCGGTAGTTGTAGCGCGACGCCGCGACGATCACGCCGCTGCCTTGCCAACTTTGCAACACGCCACGTTCAATCAGGTGGTTTTGCGCGCGGCGGATCAGATGCCGTCCGACCCCCAGGTCGCGGGCCAGCGCGGCCTGACCCGGCAGCCTTTGACCCATGCGATAGGTGCCGTCCTCGATGCTCTTGCGCAGGATGCTGGCGACGGTGCGGTAATCGGCTGCGGTCATATTGGCTCTCGTCCTCTGGGCACAGGCCATAATACCGACATGGCGTGAAGCTGAGGTGACATCCTCTTGCGCAGCCGCGATCGCTATAAATCCGTTACAGACACTTTCTACCCCGGTGCTGACAGCAATCGGAGGTCTGGATGCTTGCTTCTTTCACCGCCCGTGGCCGCTTTTGGCGCGGCAACCTGCATGGCCATTCTTCCGCCTCGGATGGTGCCCTGACGGCCATCGAGGTATGCGCCCGCTACCGCGCCCAAGGTTATGATTTCATTTCGGTAACCGACCATTTCATGGCGCGTTTCGGTTTTCCGCTGACTGACACACGCGCGCTGCGGGGTAATGGGTTCACCACGCTTCTGGGCGCAGAACTGCATGCGATGGAGAATTCGCGCTCTGAACTGTGGCACATTCTGGCCGTCGGTTTGCCGCCCGATTTCGCGCCACCAACCCCGACCGAAACCGGGGCCGAACTGGCGCGCCGGGCCGCAGAGTCCGGGGCGTTTGTGGCCATCCCGCACCCGCACTGGTCGCACCTGACACTGGAAGATACGCGCGCCCTGCATTTTGCCGACGCGATGGAGCTGTACAACCACACAAGTCAGGTCAATTGCGACCGTGGTGACGGGCAGGTTCTGTATGATGCGGCGCTGTTTGACGGCCTGCGTTTCGGGGCGATCGCCACTGACGACAGCCACTTCAAGACCGCAGATGCCTTTGGCGGCTGGGTCATGGTCAAGGCGCCCGAGAACACCCCAGAGGCCCTGCTGGCGGCGCTGAAGGCCGGGCACTACTACGCCAGCCAAGGCCCCGAATTGATGGACATCAGGCGCGACGGGGATGACCTGGTGGTCGCCTGTTCGCCGGTCTCGATGATCTCGCTGGGTGGGGCGCGGGCCGGCACTGTGAACAGCCACGGCGACGGCCTGACCTCGGCGCGCGTGTCGCTTGCGTCCTTTGCCGGTGGCTGGTGCCGCCTGACGATCACCGATGCGGCCGGGCGGCGGGCATGGACCTCGGCGCTGTGGCTCGACTGACGCTCTTCTCTTTTCGAAACTTTCCTCAACGAACGGAATGACCGATGAAACGATTGCTGCTTTCCACCCTGTTGGCGGTGACGCCCTCGCTTGCGGCGCAGGCCGCGGACCTGAATATCGCCCTTCAAACGATGTTCGACAAGTTCGACCCCTCGTCGTGGGGCAACAACGGCGCGCCGCTGCTGTACAACGTCTATGACACCCTGATCGAGCGTGACCCGTTTTCGTCGCCCGTCGTGTACAAGCCGGGTCTGGCAACGGAATGGACCCGGATTGACCCGCTGACATGGGAATTGAAGCTGCGGGACGGCGTCAAGATGCACGACGGCACAACGATGGATGCCGAGGATGTGGCCTATTCGTTGAACCGCATTTTCCGCCACGAAGAACCGCAGTTCATTTCACCTTGGGGTACGTTCTTTTACAACCTTGACCGGGTCGAGGTTGTCGATCCGCTGACCGTGCGTATCGTGTCGATCAAACCCGAGCCGTTGTTCGAGGCGATCATTTCACTGCGCACGGCCGGAATCGTATCCAAGGAATATTACGACGAACACGGTTTTGAATATGCCACCCGCTTTCCCATCGGGTCCGGCCCATACCGCGTCACGGAATTCACCCCCGGCGATCGTGCCGTGCTGGAACGGTTCGATGATTTCTGGGGCGAAAAGGCCCCGCTGGATCGGGTGACCTTTCAGTTGGTCGAAGAAGTCGCCTCGCGCGTGACGGGGCTGGCCAACGGCGAATTTGACCTCATCACCCATATCCCGCCCGATCAACAGGCTGCGCTGGATTCAGCCGGGCTGAACAGCTTTGGCGTGACCTGGCCGATGTTTCACGTCTGGATCGTGTCGCAGACCCGGCCGCCGACCGACAACGCCAAGGTGCGCCAGGCGATGCGTCTGTGCACGGACAGCCAGGCGCTGGTGGATGGCCTTTGGGGCGGGTTGGCCCATGTGCCCAAGGCGCACCAGTTCGAGGAATACGGCGCCCCCTTCTACATGCCCGAACTCGACCTTCAAAAGCACGACATCGCGAAGGCCAAGCGCCTGCTGGCCGAGGCCGATTACAAAGGCGAGCCTATCGTGGCGCAATTCACCCAGTCCTACTATCTGTACGGTGATCTGGCCGCACAGGTGATCCAGCAGCAATGGCAGGAATGTGGGCTGAACCTGCAGCTCGAGCAGATCGAACAATACGACTATGACAAGCTGCACATCCGCGCATGGTCGAATCCGATGTATTACCCGGACCCGATGGGCGCGATGGATGTCCACTGGTCGCCCAATTCCAGCTTTACCCGTAGCGGGCCGATGTGGCAGCCGACCCATCCCGATTGGGCGCCCACGTTTGAGACGGCCCGCTTCGGGGAAACGGTCGACGCCCGCAAGGACGCCTACCGCAAACTGCTGGACCTGGATCAGGAAGAGGCCGGCTGGATCCTGCTTTATGAACCGCACGAGATCTTTGGATTTCGCGAGGGCGTAGAGGTGCGCATCCCCGTCGCCTACCGACCCTATGTGCTGCCGCTGCGTGCGGGACAAGTCACCGTCAGCGAATAAGCCGTCACCCCGGGGCATCCAGACGGTGCCCCGGGGATCCCCCTTGCAAGGAGACATCAGCCCATGTTGCGGTTTTTGGGGTTCAGGGTCGTGCGGGCGCTGGTGACGATGGCGATCGTGCTCGTCATCGCATTCTTGACGCTGCGCTTTTCGGGCGAGCCTTTTGACGCGATGTACCCCGAGGGCCTTCCCGTCGAAATGCAAGACGCCCTGCGTGAGGAATGGAACCTGAACCTTCCCATGCACGTGCAGTTCGAGCTTTATATCCGCAGTATGCTGCGTGGTGATTTCGGGCGATCGATTTTCACCAACGAGGAGGCCTGGCGCATGTACGCCGACCGGATGCCGGCCACGCTGTCGGTCGGGGGGCTGGCGTTATTGCTGGCCATTGTGATCGGTATTCCGATGGGGGCCTATGCCGCCCTGCACCGCGAAAACCGGGCCGCCCGGGCGGTGATGTGGCTGGCCTTTCTGGGCTATGCGGTCCCGCATTTCGTTCTGGGCATCGGGCTCGTGCTGATCTTCGGGTTCTATTGGCGACTTTTGCCCACCACGGGGTTGGGGACAGGGTGGCACTACATCTTGCCGGTCATGACGCTGGCCATCCCGATGATCGCTGCGATTGCACGGTTCATGCGCGCGGCGATGCTGGATGCGGTCAGTCAGGCGCATGTGATGACGGCCCAGTCCAAAGGGCTGACCGACGGGCGCATCGCGCGCTGGCATGTGCTGCGCAATGCGGTGGTACCGCTCATGACCGTGCTGGGGTTGGAGGTGGCCGGACTGTTGAACGGCTCGATCTTTGTCGAGGCCGTGTTTTCCCTGCCAGGTGTCGGGCGGGTCCTGGTCAGTTCGGTGCTGGACCGTGACTTTGCCGTCCTGCAATTCGGGGTGCTGGCCTATGCGGCGATCATCGTGGCCGTCAACCTTGTGGTTGATGTGATGTATACCATCGCCGACCCTCGTGTCCGGCTGGAGGCCTGAGCCATGACCGACCGGATGCTGGACTTTGCACAGCCCGCCCCACGCCGCTGGTGGACAGACCGGCTGGTGTTGTCGCTGGCAGGGCTTGCGGTGATCATCTTGCTGGGCTTGGCCGCGCCACTGATCGCACCGCATGACCCCAATGCGACCAATCTGTTGCGCCGAATGGCACCGCCGATCTGGTTGGCGGGGGGTACTTGGGACAACCTTTTGGGCACCGACCAGATCGGCCGCGACCTGCTGTCGCGCACATTTTACGGGATACGGACCAGCTTCGCCATCGCAGCAATCGGGCTGGTGTTCTCGGCGGTGCTGGGGGTCGGGATCGGGGTTGTTTCAGGGCTGGCGGCGGGGTGGACCGACCGCATCCTGATGATGCTGGTGGATGTGTTCATTTCGTTGCCGAACCTTTTGCTGATCTTGTGCGGGATTGCGGTGTTGGGCACGCAGGCGTGGGTTCTGGTGGTGATGATCGGGCTGGTGCGATGGGAATCCTACGCCCGGCTGGTGCGCGGCCAGGTCCTGGTGCTGCGCGAGCTGGGCTATGTCGAAACCGCGCGGGTTCTGGGGGCGTCACGCCTCTGGATCGTGACACGCCACATTCTGCCCAACCTGGCATCGCCGTTGATCGTGATCCTGACGCTGTCGTTTCCCGGCGTGCTGTTGATGGAGGCGGGCTTGTCGTTTCTGGGCGTCGGGGTGCAACCACCGACCGCGTCCTTGGGACGGATGATCGGTGACGGGCGAAACCATCTGATCAGCGCATGGTGGATTTCGGGGATTCCATCCCTGACGATCGTGGCGATCACGCTGCTGTTTCAGATTGCCGGCGATGCGTTGCGCGACCGGCTAGATGAGGTGAATCATGATTGATGGGTCATTGCTGGACCGGGCCTGCGGGCGGCAGTCCACGGCGGGCAGCGGGCATCCCACGCCCTTGTTGCGGGTCGACGGTCTGCGAGTGGCTTTTGCCACCGCGTCGGGACCGCTGGAGGTTGTGCGCGGCGTTTCGTTCACCATCCAGCCAGGGGAAACGCTGGCTTTGGTCGGCGA
>JAUSPL010000148.1 GCA_030656535.1 Gemmobacter sp. | reverse complement strand
CCAGCAAGACCCGCGTCACATGTCCGCCCGTGACGATGCGCAGGTTGTCGCGCCCCAAAAGGGGTGTGACATACGACCGGAACGCGCTGACCCGGCGACCATCCTTGATCGTGAAGTCATATTGCCCGACGCCTTCCGGGTGTGCGCCGTTGAAATCCTCGGAAAATGCATGGCCGGCCTGCATCCCGGCCTCCAGGAACGCGCTGGAAAGAGGGTGCAGCCTTGACAGCCGGGTTATGGGTTGCGGACCATCCTGCCCATGCAAATCCGGGTGCGATCCCGCAAAGGCCTCGATCCCGCGAAACGTGGCCAGTACATTTTCCCACGACCAATCCGGCAAGCCACGCTGGGCCCAGCCGTCATAGTCAGCGGCGACACCCCGGGTCCAGACCATGCCGTTTATCGCCGACGATCCTCCCAGCACCTTGCCACGCGGCCAGAAAAGGCTGCGGCCGATCAGGTTGGGTTCAGGGTCGGTGTGGTAGAACCAGTTGGCATAGCGCCCGCGCAACAGCACCCCGGTCATCAACGGCACGCGCAACAGCGGGTTCCAGTCGCGCCCACCGGCGTCGATCAGCAGCACCCGCCGCCCCGGATCACGCGCCAGCATCCCCGCGACGACGCTGCCCGCAGACCCTGCGCCCACCACGATCACATCTGCCTGCCAATTTGTCATTTTGTCCCTTCAAACCGTGCGTCCTGCAGCGTGTCCGTCATGCACCGCCTCGAACAGCGAATGAGGGGCAAGCGCATCGCCGACGCTTCTTACGGTCTGGCCGCGGCGCTCCAATGTATCTTGCAGATCCGACGCCCCGATGCTGTGCGTGGCGCGCAGGATGCGGTCAAACCCGGTCAGGGTTTCCGCGTCGCCGGTGAATTTGTTGCGGGCGGCAATTGTGCCGTCGGTCGTCGCCTGAACCCCAAGCCCCGGACGCAAGCGGACGCCCAGCGACGCCAGCCGTTCCATCGCCGTCATCCGGCTATAGATGTTCACATCCCAGAACGGCGAATCCGGTCGGCAGACCACCGTAACCGCGGCCCCCGCCCGTGCCAGCGTTTCTGCCGCAGACAGCGTTGCCCACGACCCGGAATCGTCCAGTATGGCGACCGAACCGCCGTTCCAGCCGGTCCGGTCGGCGGCCAGCGCGGATTCGATCGTCGGCACCCCATGCGCCCAGTCGGGCAAGGGCGGTTCCTGCCCGCCAATTGCCAGAATGACCACATCGGCGCCAAAGCCACAGATGTCACCGGCGGTTGCGGCTTTGTCGGTGACAATGACCGCCGAGGTCCGCCGAAGTTGCGTGTCCAGATAGTCGCGCATCCGGTGCAGGTCGCCGCGCCCGTACCCTGTGCCCGCAAGGATCAACGCGCCGCCCAAACGTGCGTCGCGTTCCCACAGCGTCACCGCATGACCGGCCTGTGCCGCGACCCGCGCGGCCTCCAGCCCGGCCGGACCACCGCCGACCACCAACACCCGGCGCGGGGTGGCAGTCCGGGGCGGGGTTTCGGGCCACTGTTCCTCTTTGCCGACACGGGGGTTCATCATGCACGAAATCGGGCGATGCACCGCGATCTGGCCGATGCAGAAGTTGCCCGAGACGCAAGGCCGGATGTCATCTTCTTGCCCGGCAAGGGTTTTTGCGATCACTGCCGGGTCGGCCATGTGCGCGCGGTTCATGCCGATCATGTCGACGGCCCCGGTCGCAAGCCCGCGCTCGGCATCGGCAAGGCTGGTATAGCGGTTTGCGGTCAGCAGCGGCAGCGACCCGATCACCTGCCGCAGGGCGACCGTCTGGTCCAGAAACGGGTGCGGCGGGTAATTCATGTCCGCCACATGATGCCCGATGCTGGGCCACTGATAGGCCGCGACCGAGGCGTTGACAAAGGCCACCCCGGGTATGGCTGCGGCCTGACGCGTGATTTCCAGGCTGGCCGCCTGATCCAGCCCGCCTTGCATCAGGTCATCGACACTGACCCGGATACCCACGGGGACCAGATGCCCGACCTCGGCCACCACCGCGCGCAACACCTCCAACGGATAGCGCAGGCGGGCGTCAAAGCTGCCGCCCCAGTCGTCCGTGCGGATGTTGGACGCAGGCGACAGGAACTGGTGCAGCAGATGGCCGTGGCCAAGGTGGACCTCCATCCCCTCGAACCCGGCGTCCACCACCATCCGCGCGGTATCCAGAAAGGCGTCCAGCACCTGCACCATTTCCGATCGGGTCATGGCGTGGGGCATGTCGCCGCCTGCCGTCCACGGCACTGCCGACGGTCCCCATGGGGGCAGGCGGTCCACGAAGTTGTCGCCGTGCCGCCCGGTGTGGGTGATCTGGGCAAAGACCCGCACCCCTTCGGTCTTGATCACGTCCGTGATGGCACGCAGGCCGGGCAGGGCGGCGCGTTCTCCCGACAGCCCGCCCGCCCGCCCCAACGAGGACCGGTGCACGCGCAAGGGTTCCACGATGATAAGCCCGACACCGCCCTGCGCCCGTTCGCGCTGATAGGCGACGTGGCGGGGGGTGGGCAGGAAGTCCTCGGCGAAATTGGTGGTATGGCCGGGAATGAAGACCCGGTTGCGCAGGGTGACGCCGGCGATGGCAAAGGGCTGGAACACATGCGGATAGCGGGTGGTCATCGGGTCATCCCTTGCGGGCAGGCGGGTCAACGGTTTCGCCGGTGCGCCGGTCCACGAGGCTGAGTTCGACATAAACCTTGCCGGTGCCGCCGTGGTCGATGCCGGTGTCGAAACAGTCGAAATGGCCATAGGTCGGGCTGACCGGGTGCAATCCTTCGGCCGCGCGGTCCTGCGCCAGCAACATCGCCGGCTGCAGTTTCGCGATGATGCCAAGGCACAGCGGCGCGGATGATCGTTTGGCGTCCATCCGGCCCTTCAGGTCGAACACGAAGGTCTGACCTTCCTCGATCCGGTTGGCGCAGTGGAAGGCGCGGGTGACGCGGGCGACGATCTCCAGATCTTCGGGCGCGGCGGGGGGCAGGGGGGCAGTCATGCCGATGCCTCGCGGGGCAAAAGGATACGGTCGATCACCGGCTCGTGCGTATCGACCCGGCGCATGTGGATGCTGCAAAGGGCCTTGCCCGCGCCGTGGTCCGGCCCCGTCATCGGGCATTCGGCATAGCGCCAGATGCAGGTCAAAGGGTTCAGCCCTTCGGCGCCGCGATCAAAGGTCATGTAAAAGATCGATAGCACCGGCGACATCAGATGCACGCACAAGGGCGCGTCGGACAGTTCCGCCTTTACGCGGTGGCGCATGTCGAACACGATCTTTTGCCCGGCTTGCACCCCACAACCGCAGCCGCCGGGGCTGGCGGTGACGGTAACCACGATCTCATAGTCGTCCAGCCAAGTGTGCCCCAGTTTCCGGCGCGCGGAAAACAGGTTGCGGGCCTCGGGCGACAGACGCTTGAGGTCTTCCTCGGTCAGGCCAAGGGCGCGTTTCAGTTGCACCTTCATGTCGTCAAGGTGGTCGTCCTCTTGCACATAGTAGGGGTCGATCATGGTGCTTTCCTTCGGGTTCAGATCGCGGTGACGCCGCCGTCAACGACAAGCACGTGGCCTGTGACAAAGGACGCCGCGGGCGAGGCGAGGAACAATGCCGCGCGCGCAACTTCGTCGGCGCGGCCAAACCGGCCCATCGGAATGGCCGAGACCAGCGACGTGGCGCGGGCAGGGTCGGACCGGGCGACGGCGGTCATCGGTGTCTCGATCGGGCCAGGGGCAACCGCGTTGACGCGGGCGCCAAAGGCCGCGAACTCGACCGCAAGGGTGCGCGCAAGCGCGTTCACGCCCCCTTTGGATGCGGCATAAGCTGTCGCGCGGCGGTGTCCGACCAGTCCGATCTGGCTGGAAAAGAACACCAGACTGCCGCCACCCGCCTGTGCGAACAACGGCCCGACGGCGCGGGCGACATTGTAGGGACCGTCAAGGTTGATGCCCAGAACCCTGCGCCAGTCGTCGGGGGCGGTTTCGGTCAGGTTGCGGTGCTCGAACACGCCCGCCGTCACGATGACCGCATCAAGGCCGCCCAGCGTGGCCGTCGCGGAGGCCACCGCCTGCGCCACGCTGTCGGATTGCGTCACATCGCAGGCGATCAGGTCCGTGTCAGGCTCGGACGGGTGGCGGGTGCCCGCCACCCGCGCCCCCGCCGACCGGGCAAGCGTCAGCGCCGCCATGCCGATCCCGGACCCCGCGCCGACGATCAAAAGGCGCAGGCCGGTCAGATCGACGATGGCACCTTGCATGGTCACGCCGCCTTGCGCGCGATGATCAGCGTCCACGGGAACCGCCATGCAGCAAACCCGGGTGCCAGCGTGCCGGGCATTTCCTCAAAAGGGACAATCTCGACGTCGTCAAACCCTGCGGCCTTGTGCGCGGCCACGATGTCCATCTGATCCAGAGGCGGCATGAAGGGTTCATTGTTGCGGCGTGAATGGCCGTAGTGCACGAAGGTCTTGAACAGGTCGTCGCGGGTCAGGAAATCGAGATGGATCGACATCCCCCCCGGTGCCAACAGACGGTGGCTTTCCTTGATGACCTTCTCAATATGCCTGGGCGGCATTTTATGCAGCATCATCGTGCTGGTCACGACGTCAAAGCGGTTCGATTCCAGCCCGGTATGGGCGGCATCGGCCTGCCGGAACGTGACATTCTGGGCCTGCTCTTCAGCCGCGCGGTGGGCGGCCAGACGCAGGCAGGGTTCCGACAGTTCGACCCCGACCACGTCCATGTCGGGATGGTCCAGATAGAAAGGTTGCGTGCTGCCGCCGAACCCGCAGCCCAGATCGGCGACCGAACCTA
>JAUSPL010000139.1 GCA_030656535.1 Gemmobacter sp. | reverse complement strand
TGGCCGGTGGCGTCCCAGAAGTGGTCGAAATCTGTATCGACCCGCAGAACCTCGTTGGCCAGTTCCGGCGCCCAGCCGCAATACGGGTCAGTGATGACCGTGACCGGGATGCCTTGGGCCTTGGCCTTGCGCACGATTTCCACCGCAAGCCGCGAATAGCGCCGGGTCTCGATCACGATCAGCGCGGTGTCCTGAGGGTCGTCCAGAAACAGTTCGGAAAAATGGCCGCTGTCCAGACCCAGGGCAAACACGCCCGGTCGCAGATATGCCAGATTGTGCGCCAGATAGGTTGCCAGTCCGCGCTCGGTCTGAAAGCCTGCGACATAGACTTGGCGCTTGGTTGCCAGCCGCGCCGCGACCTCTGCAAATTCCGGCGTTGCCGCCAGTTGATGGTTGCGCATGACGGCGCGCAACTCTCGCTCCAGCGCGACACCGCCGACGCCACCGCCCTCGTTGAAATGGGCACGCAGCGCTGGACCTTGCAGCCACGGACTGTCGCCGACCCCGGCAAAGGCGGCCAAGCCAACGTCGCTTTTCAGCGCTTCTTTCATCTCTTTCAGGTTGCGGTACCCAAGGGCGCGCGCGAACCGTCCGACCGAAACCTCGGACACGCGGAGCGCCTGCGCAATGGTTGCTGCGGTTTCAAACGGCAGTTGACCCATGTTTTCCGACAGATATGCGGCGATGGTGCGTTCGCCGGTTGTCCCGGTCGCAAGCATCGCCTCAAGGCGGACTTTCAGATCGTCGCCGACCGCCTCTTGCATGCGTGGCCCCCGCGGGAATGATGTGCCTTTCGGCGTCTACCCAAGAAATGACAGCTAAATAACATTCAGTCAATCTTGACGATAAACTAAACTTGACCCATCAAACAAGTATTCAGTGTCAATCGTGGGCCCGTCACGGCGCCCCTTTCAGCAGGAGTCCCCATGACCGTATCGCCGATTCGCCCGCCGCTGCGCATCGAAAAGGCCGAGTTGCGGCTGGTCGAACTGCCGCTGATCCAGCCTTTCACCATTGCAAACGGTACCATGTACAAAAAGGTGTTCCCGCTGGTGGTGCTGCATGCCGAGGGCCATGAAGGCTATGCCGAAGGCGTGGCCGACGTTCTGCCCGACTATTTGCCGGAAACGATCGTCTCTTCGATGTTGATGCTGCGAGAGGTGTTCTTGCCTCAGATGGTCGGGCAAAGCTTTGAAAACCCGCAGGCGGTGGAACGGATGATCCGGCCGTGGCGCGACCATCAGATGGCCAAGGCTGCCGTCGAAATGGCATTCTGGGATCTGTGGGCCAAGGTGCAGGGCCAGCCCCTGCGCAGTGTGCTGGGCGGAACCAAACCCGAGGTCGAGGTCGGCGTGTCTTTGGGCATCAAGGATATTTCCCGTACCCTGAATGATGTTGGCGTGCATGTTCAGCAGGGATATCGCCGTATCAAACTGAAGGTCATGCCGGGCCATGATCTGCGCTTGCTGGAGGCGGTGCGCAAGGATTTCCCCGATATCCACCTGACGGTCGATGCCAACTGTTCCTACACACTGGCTGACATGTCTGTGTTGCGCGCGATGGATGGCTTCGGGCTGGACTATATCGAACAGCCTCTGGCCTGGAACGACCTGCACGACCATGCCCGACTGCAAGCGGTGATGACAACACCGATCTGCCTTGATGAGTGTATCCGGTCGGTCGCCGATTGCCGGAAGGCCCTGGCATCGCATGCTGGTCGCGTCATCAACATCAAGGTCGGTCGTCTGGGCGGGCATGTCGAAGCCAGGCGCGTGCATGACCTGTGTCAGGCTTGGGATGTGCCTGTGTGGTGCGGCGGGATGCTGGAAGCCGGGATCGGCCGGGCGCACAACATCCACCTCTCCACGCTGGAGCAGTTCACAAAACCCGGCGACACCTCGTCTTCGTCGCGCTATTTTCACCGCGACATCGTGGTCGAGAAGCTTGAAACCGAAAATGGCCTGATGCCGGTGCCCGCCAATGGTGCAGGAATCGGCGTGACGCTGGACTGGGATTTCCTTGCCACAGTGACGACCTCGACTGAAAAATTCGTCCCATGACTGTCATCTACCGCGACCTTTCGGGACTGGCCGAGTTTATCGCAGCGCAGCGCTTGCAGCAGGTCGTCTGGGGGGCGGACGATCAGCCCGACCCTGCGGATCTGATGATGGTTGTGCAATCCGAGGGTGGCATTTGCGCCGGGGCGTTCGATGGGGATCGCTTGGTGGGATACGTGTTTGGATTTCCGACATCTGACCCCCGGGTTCAGCATAGCCACCGCCTGGCCGTGCTGAATGAGTGGCGCGGAGCGGGCATCGGGGCTGGGCTGAAGCTGTATCAGCGTCAGTGGTGTCGTGCCCGTGGCATCACCAAGATGCGCTGGACCTATGACCCGCTGATCTTGCGCAACGCGCATCTGAACATCGCCAAGCTGGGTGCCATCGGTCAGCGCTATCTGGTGAATTATTACGGTGCCGAGGGCAGCTATCAGGCCGGAATCGAGACGGATCGTATTGTCGCCGAACTCTACATCCCGGACCGCCCGCCGACCCAGATCCGGGCACAGGTCGCCATCCCCCGCGATTTTGATCAACTGTTGCGCCACGATATCCAGGCGGCATTCGGCGCGCGGGCAGAAACGCGCAAGCTGATGACGGACCTGTTCGATCAGGGGCTGGTGATCGTCGGTTTCGATGCCCGGTCGGGCAGCTATGATTTCGGCACTCTTGACGCCTCTGGCACCACCCTTCCCGACTGATACGCCAGCGTGGCCTGCCAAAATGAGGGACGTCTATCAAAAAATGATTGACGTCCCTCAATTCTCCGGCTCAATATCAGAGCGGGAGGAGAATCTGTCATGAACAAGCCGACGCTGCTTGATGTGGCGCGGGCTGCTGGCGTCAGCTATGCAACGGCCGACCGCGTTCTGAACGCGCGCGGCGGCGTGGCTGAAAAGTCCATCCAGCGCGTCCAGCGGGCCATCGAAGATCTGGGATATGAGCGCGATCTGCACGCCGCAAATCTGTCGCGGCGGCGCACTTATGCTTTTCGATTTCTGGTTCCGCAGGGCGATCATGCCTTTTTCCGTGAACTGCGTCATTCGCTGGAAGCAGAGCGGGCACCCCGAAGATCCAATCGTATCAGTATTTTTGTGCAGGAAATTCCAGCGCTTGACCCAGAAGCGCTGGCAGATGCCTTGGATCGCATCCAGGTCAGCGATTGTGACTGCCTTGCCGTTGTTGCAACGGATGCGCCGCGGGTCACACAGGCGATCACGCGGCTGACCGCGCAGGGGATGCCGGTCATCACCCTGGTCGGGGACGCTGCCCCGGATGCCCGGGCCGCATATGTCGGCATCGACAACGTGATGGCCGGGCGGACGGCAGGTCGACTGATCCGGCTGGCGCATACGGGCCGAACCGGCCGCATCTTGCCGGTCGTCGGGGCGCTGACCGCCCGCGACCACCGGGACCGATTGGACGGCGTGCGCGAAGTCCTTGGCGAACCGGGCGGCAGTCTTGATCTGATGGCCCCCGTCGCAGTGCAGGACCGCGCCGACCGGATGCGGGTCGAAGTGGGGCAGGCCCTGCGTGCGGCGCCCGATATCACCGGAATATACTCTATCGGGGCAGGCAATCGGGCGCTGATTGAGATCATGGCCCAGTTGCCCGGTCAGCGTCCCTTTGTTGTGTTGCACGAACTGACGCCCGTGTCGCGTGACGGGCTGGAACGCGGTCTGATCGACGCAGTGATTGATCAAATGCCCGCTCGGGAAATCGCAGTCGCGCTGGACGTCATGAAGGCGCTGGCCGATGGCCGCGATCTGGCGACGGCGGCCCGCGATATAACCCCGACAATTTACCTGAGGGACAACCTGCCGGTTCCCGGAAGGCAAGGAGACACGACATGAGCGGCTATTTCGATGCCATTGCCCCGCTGACTTATGATCCGCAGGCCGACGGCCCTGCCTTTCACCACTACAATCCCGACGAAGTGGTGCTGGGCAAAAGAATGGAAGACCACCTTCGTTTTGCTGTCGCCTATTGGCACAGCTTTTGCTGGGAGGGGGGCGACCCCTTTGGCGGACGCACCTTTGAGCGCCCCTGGTTTCCCGGCGATACGATGGACCTGGCCCTGGCGCGCGCCGATGCGGCGTTTGACTTTTTCCGCATTCTGGGGGTGCCATTCTACTGCTTTCACGACCATGACGTCCGACCGGAAGGCGCCTCTTTGGCTGAAAGCCGCGATCGGCTGAACCGTATTGCCGATGTATTTGCGGCCAAGACCGCAGCAGGTGGCCCAAAGCTGCTGTGGGGCACCGCCAACCTGTTTTCTAACCGGCGCTATATGTCCGGCGCCGCCACCAACCCTGACCCGGATGTGTTTGCATATTGCGCAGCCACCGTGCGCGACTGTCTGGATGTGACGCACCGGTTGGGTGGGAAAAACTACGTTCTGTGGGGTGGGCGCGAGGGGTATGAAACCCTGCTGAACACTGACCTGAGCCAAGAGCTGGACCACATGGGCCGGTTTCTGTCGCTGGTCGTGGATCACAAGCACAAGATCGGGTTCAAAGGGGCCATCCTGATCGAACCGAAACCGCAAGAACCCACCAAGCACCAGTACGACTATGACGTCGCAACCGTCTATGGGTTCTTGCGTCGCTTCGGGCTGGAAAACGAGGTCAAGGTCAACATCGAGCAAGGCCACGCGATTCTTGCGGGTCACAGCTTTGAACACGAACTTGCGATGGCATCAGCGCTGGGCATCTTTGGGTCCATCGACATGAATCGCAACGACTATCAATCCGGCTGGGACACGGATCAGTTCCCCAACAATGTCCCGGAAACCGCACTGGCCTATTACGAGGTGTTGCGGGCGGGGGGCTTTGCCACAGGGGGCACCAATTTCGACGCCAAGCTGCGGCGGCAGTCTTTGGACCCGGTAGATCTGGTTGCGGCACATGCGGGGGCGATGGATGTCTGCGCACGCGGGTTCAAGGCCGCCGCCGCGATGCTGTCCGACGACAAGCTCGAATCCGCCCGCCGGGCCCGCTATGCCGGGTGGCAGTCGCCACAGGCGCAGGCGATGCTTGCGCCAGGCGCTTCGCTGGCTGCCATCGCGGATGACGCCCATGGCCGCAGCCTGAACCCGCAGCCGGTTTCGGGACGGCAGGAAATTCTGGAAAATCTGGTCAACCGCTACGTCTGAACGCCTGTTCGGGGAAGGAGAGGAAATGAAAACCATCAAAGGTCCCGCGCTGTTTCTGGCCCAGTTCGCGGGCGATGCGGCTCCGTTCAATTCTTGGGACAGCATTACCAAATGGGCCGCCGACTGCGGTTACAAGGGGGTCCAGGTTCCGTCGTGGGACGGCCGCCTGATTGATCTGGCCAAGGCTGCCGCCAGCAAGGACTATTGCGACGAATTCCTGGGCGTCGCCGCCGCGAATGGGGTTCAGGTCACCGAACTGTCCACGCACTTGCAGGGCCAGTTGGTTGCGGTGCACCCCGCCTATGACGACGCGTTTGACGGCTTTGCCGCCCCCCACGTGCGCGGCCATCCCAAGGCGCGGCAGGAATGGGCGGTTGATCAGGTCAAGATGGCGCTGACCGCATCCAGACACATGAACATCGGCGCACATGCCACGTTCTCGGGCGCGCTGGCCTGGCCTTATGTGTATCCTTGGCCGCAACGTCCTGCCGGTCTGGTGGAAACCGCGTTTGACGAACTGGCCAAGCGCTGGTTGCCGATCCTGAACCACGCCGAGGACTGCGGCGTTGATGTCTGCTATGAGATTCACCCCGGCGAAGATCTGCATGACGGCATCAGCTATGAGATGTTTCTGGAACGCACCGGCAACCATGCCCGCGCCTGCCTGTTGTACGACCCATCACATTATGTCCTGCAATGTCTCGATTATCTGGACAACATCGACATCTACAAGGACCGCATCCGCATGTTCCATGTGAAGGATGCAGAGTTCAACCCGACCGGCCGCCAGGGGGTCTATGGTGGATATCAGGGATGGGTCAACCGGGCAGGACGGTTCCGCAGCCTTGGGGACGGTCAGGTCGATTTCGGCGCCGTGTTTTCCAAGATGGCGGCAAATGACTTTGACGGTTGGGCCGTCGTTGAGTGGGAGTGTTGCCTGAAACACCCCGAAGACGGCGCCCGCGAAGGGGCCGAGTTTGTACGGTCGCACATCATCCGTGTGACGGAAAAGGCCTTTGACGATTTCGCGGACGGGGGCACCGACGAGGCCGCCAACCGCAGAATGCTGGGGATCTGACCATGGCACCCATACGGCTTGGTATGATCGGTGGCGGCAAGGACGCCTTTATCGGGGCAGTTCACCGCATCGCCGCCCGCATCGACGGCGAATTTGAACTGGTTGCCGGGGCGCTTTCCTCGACGCCAGAAAAGTCCCGGGCCAGCGGGGCGGCGCTTGGGCTGTCCCCTGACCGCTGCTATGGCAGTTTTGACGACATGGCCGTGGCGGAATCTGCCCGCGCCGATGGCGTTCAGGCGGTGGCGATCGTCACGCCCAACCATATGCATGCAGCCCCCGCCATCGCGTTCTTGGCGCGCGGGATTCATGTCATATGTGACAAGCCCCTGACGGCGACCGCCGAACAGGCGCAGGCGCTGGAACAGGCCGTCCGTGCATCCAGGGCACTGTTCATCCTGACGCACAACTACACGGGCTATCCGATGATCCGGCAGGCCCGGGCGATGGTGGCGGCGGGCGATCTGGGCGCAATCCGTGTCGTGCAGGTGGAATACCCGCAAGACTGGCTGACCGAACCCGCCGAGCAGACAGGTGAAAACAAACAGGCCGAGTGGCGCACCGACCCTGCGCGGTCTGGTGCAGGGGGGTCCATCGGCGATATCGGCACCCATGCCCACAACCTTGCGTGTTTTGTCTCGGGGCTGAAGGTCGAAAGCCTTGCGGCCGACCTGCAAAGCTTTGTCCCCGGGCGACGCGTGGACGACAACGCCCACATCCTGCTGCGATTTCAGGGTGGTGCGCGCGGCATGTTGTGGTGCAGCCAGGTCGCCCCGGGGAATGAGAATGCCCTGCGCCTGCGGATCTATGGTGAAAAGGGCGGATTGGAGTGGGCACAAGAAGACCCCAACTATCTGTGGTACACGCCCTTTGGCCAGCCAAAGCGCCTGCTGACGCGGGGTGGTGCCGGGGCGATGGGTGTGGCAAACGCTGTCAGCCGCACCCCCGGCGGCCATCCCGAAGGGTATCTGGAGGGCTTCGCCAACATTTACACCGGCGCGGCCGCTGCGATCCGCGCCGTTCAGGCCGGTCAGACCCCCGACCTTGACGCCCTGCCGGGGCTGGACGCCGGGTTGGACGGGATGCGCTTCATCACCGCTTGCGTCGATTCTGCGGCGCAAGATGCCGCTTGGGTGGCGCTGTGACCACACCCGTTCTGGCCTTGTCCGGCGTCAGCCGCAGCTTTGGCCCCATCGAGGTGCTGCACGGTGTCGACATTACGCTGCACCCGGGCCGGGTTCATGCGCTGATCGGTGAAAACGGGGCGGGCAAGTCCACAACGATGAAGATCCTTGCGGGCTATCAGCCCGCAAGCTCCGGCGTGATCTTGCTGGATGGCCAGCCTGTCACCCTGTCAAGCATGGGCGACGCCGAGGCGCGCGGCATTTCGATGATCCATCAGGAATTCAACCTGGCCGAACAACTGACGGTCGAGCAGAACATCTTTCTGGGCCGCGAGTTGAAGCGGGGACCGTTCTTGGACAAGCCTGCGATGCAGGCAACGACGCGCGACCTTCTGGCCCGGCTTGATTGCCATGCTGCCCCTGACCGGGTGGTGTCCAGCCTGTCGAACTCTGACAAGCAGATGGTGGAAATCGCAAAGGCCTTGTTGCGCGATACCCGTGTGCTGGTCATGGATGAACCCACCGCCGTCCTGACGCAGACTGAAACCGCCGTGCTTATGGCGCAGGTGCGTGTGCTGCGGGATCAGGGGACGGCGGTCCTGTTCACATCGCATAAACTGGACGAGGTCAAAGCCATCGCTGACGATCTGACCATCATGCGCGATGGCGCAGTGGTCTGGACAGGCCCGGCCAGTGATCTGGACGAACATCAGATGGCCGAGGCGATGGTGGGCCGCGAGGTGTCGGACCTGTATCCCCCCAAGTCCACCACCGTCGGAGAAGTGGTGTTGCAGGTCAGCGGCCTTTCAGTGCCGGGTTTCGCAGAAGACATTTCCTTTACGCTGCGCAAAGGCGAAATACTGGGCATCGCCGGGCTGATCGGATCGGGACGTACAGAGACATTTGAAGGCCTTGCGGGGCTGCGTCCGGCCAAGGGGGCTGTCCGCATCAAGGGGCGGCCTGTCACGATCCGTCACCCTTGGCAGGCGCTGGACCACGGGTTGTGCTACCTGACCGAAGACCGCAAGACCCGCGGCCTGTTGCTGCAAAAGGGCATGCGCGACAACCTTACCTTGCAGGCGCTGCACAAATTCAGCCAGGTCTTTCTGAACAAGTCCGCCGAAGACGCCGCACTGGACCAGGCAATTGCGGATTTCGACATTCGCGGCAGCCGCTCGGTGATCGTCGGCAATCTGTCAGGCGGAAATCAGCAAAAGCTGCTGTTTGCAAAGACCATGTTGTCGGACCCCGACATCATCGTGATCGACGAGCCCACACGCGGCATCGACATCGGAACAAAGCAGCAGATGTACGGATTCATCAGGCGGTTGGCCGAACAGGGCCGCGCCATCGTGGTGATTTCATCAGAGATGCAAGAGGTGATCGGGCTCTCGGACCGCGTGCTTGTCATGCGGCGGGGACGGATCGCGGGGGAACTGACCGGCGACGCAGCGTCCGAGGATGCCATCGTCCGTCTGGCGATGGGTGTCGGCCAGGCGGCCACCCCGGATAAGGAGTTTGTCTGAATGAGCGACATTGCCAAACCGCCGCGCCAGATCCAGATGGGCGTGATAGGGCCCATCCTGGCGCTGGTCATCCTTGTCGCCATGGGCGCCGCGATGAACCCCAACTTTCTGGGGTGGGACAATATCACCAACGTACTTGCCCGGTCTGCCTTTATCGGGATCATCGCCGTTGGGATGACCTTTGTCATCACCGCTGGCGGGCTGGACCTTTCGGTCGGGTCGATGGCCGCCTTTGTCGCAGGGTTGATGATCCTGGTGATGAACAAGGCCTTGCCCACGATGGGCGTCGGAGTGCCCGTCGTGCTGCTGGGCATGGCGGTCGCGTTGGGCGCAGGGTTGGTTGCAGGGCTGGTCAACGGGCTTTTGATCACCCGGCTTGGGATCGAGGCGTTCATTGTGACCCTGGGGTCGATGGGAATCTATCGCAGCCTTGTCACCTGGCTTGCCGATGGCGGTACGCTCAGTCTCGATTTCGGCCTTCGCACGTTTTACCAGCCTGTCTATTATGGTGGGCTTTTCGGGATTTCCTGGCCGATCATCGTCTTTGCGGTGGTGGTGGTTCTTGGGGAAATCCTGATGCGCTCGACCGCATTTGGCCGCCACTGCGCAGCCATCGGGTCCAACGATCAGGTCGCGCGCTATTCGTCCGTCCGCGTCGCGCGGGTGCGGTTGCTGACCTATGTCATGCTGGGGGTATTGGTCGGGGTTGCGACCATAATGTATGTGCCGCGGCTTGGGTCTGCGTCATCCGCCACCGGCCTTTTGTGGGAACTGGAGGCGATCGCTGCGGTCATCATCGGCGGTACGGTGCTGAAAGGCGGGTTTGGCCGCGTCTGGGGCACGGTGATCGGTGTGCTGATCCTGACCCTGATCGGCAATATCCTGAACCTGACCGACTTCGTTTCGCCCTATCTGAATGGTGCCATTCAGGGGGCCATCATCGTTCTCGCTGTTGTCTTGCAGCGTGAAAGCAAACCGGGGCACTAGCTTCGGCGTATCTGGAGGGAGGAATCCATGAAACATTTCGTATCGGCCCTTGCACTGACCGCGGCGCTTGCCGCACCCGCCTTTGCCCAAGACACCAAGGTCATCGGCGTCTCGATCCCGGCGGCAACCCATGGTTGGGCGGGCGGCATGAACTATTTCGCCAAGACAACCGTTGAACGGCTTGAGGCGACCTATCCGCAGCTGGATTTCGTGTTGGCCACCGCGTCGGACCCGGCCAAGCAGGTCAACGATATCGAGGACATGCTGGCCACCCGCAAGATTGATGCGCTGGTGGTGTTGCCCTTTGAATCCGAGCCGCTGACCGGGCCGGTGCAGAACGTCAGGAACGCCGGGGCCTGGGTGACCGTCGTTGACCGTGGCCTTGCGGTTCCGGGCATCGAGAACCTGTACGTTGCGGGCGACAATCCGGGCTTTGGTCGCGTGTCAGGCGAATACATGGCGTCGAAAATGACCAGCGGCGGCAAGATTGTTGTGTTGCGGGGCATCCCAACCACCATCGACAACGAACGCGTTGCCGGCTTCCAGTCGGCGATTGAGGGCAAGAATATCGAAGTCCTCGGGATGGAACACGGCAACTGGAACCGCGACACGTCGTTCACCGTGATGCAGGACTTCTTGTCCAAGCATCCGCAGATCGACGCGGTCTGGGCCTCGGATGATGACATGGCCGTCGGCGTTCTGGCAGCCATCGAGGCGGCTGGCCGCAAGGACATTCAGTTTGTCCTGGGTGGGGCAGGCATGAAGGAAATGATCAAGCGCACGATGGATGGTGACGCGATGATCCCTGCCAACGTGACCTATCCGCCGTCGATGATCGCCACCGCGATCGAAATCACCGCCGTAGGCATGGTTTCGGCTGCTCCGGTATCGGGCAATTTCATCATCGGGTCGGTTCTGGTGACACCTGAAAATGCGTCGACCTATTACTATCCTGACAGCCCGTTCTAAGGGCTGCGAACAGCGCTGAATGTCAGGGCCGGGGTTCGGCCCTGACACCCCGCCCCGCGCCGGGCCATCGGATTGCGGGTCGACGTAAGGATATGGGCACATGTTTCTGGGACTGGACCTTGGCACCTCGGGTATCCGTGCGCTGCTGATTGATGATGCACAACAGATCATCGGGTCTGCCACCGCCGATCTGACGGTTGCGCGCCCGCATCCAGGTTGGTCCGAGCAGGACCCCGCCGACTGGATCGCCGCCGCTGCCGCCGCGATCGCACAGGTCCGGCAGGCGCATCCGTCCGAGTTTTCCGCGTTGCGCGGTATCGGCCTGTCCGGGCAGATGCATGGCGCAACCTTGTATGATGCGGCTGACCGCGCACTGCGGCCTTCGATCTTGTGGAATGACACCCGCGCGGCCGCAGAAGCGTCTGCCCTGGATGCGCAACCCGCGTTTCGCGACATCACGGGCAACATTGTCTTTCCCGGCTTTACGGCGCCAAAGCTTGTCTGGGTTGCGCGCCACGAGCCAGAGGTGTTCGCCAAGGTCGCAAAGGTCTTGCTGCCAAAAGATGCTCTGCGTCTGTGGTTGACCGGGGACCATCTGTCCGAGATGTCGGACGCATCCGGCACAAGCTGGCTGGACATCGGGGCCCGTGACTGGTCCGACAAGCTGCTGGCGGCGACCGGGATGTCGCGCGACCACATGCCGGGGCTGATCGAAGGAACGGAAGCGGGCGGTCAGGTTCGGCCGGCCTTGCTGGGCGATTGGGGGCTGACCGGGCCTGTCGTGGTGGCAGGGGGCGCGGGCGACAACGCGGCCTCGGCGCTCGGAATGGGCGTGTTGACCGAGGGGCAAGCCTTTGTGTCGCTGGGCACTTCGGGTGTGCTTTTTGTGGCCAATGACGCATGGCGTCCCCGGGCGGACAGCGCAGTCCATGCCTTTTGTCACGCGCTTCCAGGGCGTTGGCATCAGATGGGGGTCATTTTGTCGGCGGCTGATGCGCTGAACTGGCACGCGCGTGCCAGTCACGCGACGGCACAGACGTTGGCGCAAGAGGCGGGCGATGACCTGCGCGCGCCTGGCCCGGTGATGTTCTTGCCCTATCTGTCGGGTGAGCGCACCCCGCACAATGACGCCCGCATCCGGGGCGCGTTTGTCGGGTTGGGTCACGAAGCGGCCCGGCCCGATCTGACCCGCGCGGTGATGGAGGGGGTCGCCTTCGCGCTTGCCGACAACCTGCATGCCCTGCACGCGGCGGGCAGCCGGCCTGATCGTGTCATGGCGATTGGCGGCGGGGCGCAGTCGCCCTACTGGTTGGCCGCAATCGCCACCGCGCTTGACCTACCGGTCGACGTCCCCGTTCACGGTGACTTCGGGGCTGCCTTCGGTGCGGCGCGTCTGGGCCTGATTGCGGCCAGCGGGGCCGACCCGGTTGCGATCTGTCAGCCGCCTGCAACCGCCCGCACCATCTTGCCTGACCCGTCCCTGCGCCCGGCCTATGCCGCGGCTCATGACAGGTTCCGCAGGCTCTATGCCGCCTTGAAGCCGCTTACCTGACCAGTGTTTCCAGCGCGGTCCGCAAATCTGCGCTGAACGGAACGGGCCGCCGGGTCCCCGCATCGACATAGACATGCACAAAGAACCCCTCGGCCGAGGCACGGTCTTCGTCGTTGCGAAACAGTCCGACCTCATAACGCACTGACGAGGTTCCAAGCTTTGCCACCCGCAGCCCGGCGGTGACCCGGTCGGGAAACCGCATTTCGCCGTGATAGCGGCATCCGGTTTCGGTCACCAATCCGATGTGCGTGCCACCGCGCGGGTCGAGCAGTCCGCGCGCGATCAGCCAGTCGTTCACCGTGCTGTCAAACAACGCGTAATGCACGACGTTGTTCATATGGCCGTAAACGTCGTTGTCGTTCCAGCGTGTGCTGTGCAGGATGAACGCGGCATAGTCGCCCCTTTGGGCCGGCGGGGTGCGGTTTACCGACACAACAGCCCCTCCCGCGCCCCGTGTGGTGCGACGCGCCCATCGGCATGCTTGGCACTGTTCAGGGCCAATGACGCCTTCACCGTCACTTTGCCAATCAACCCCTCGCTGACGCGCCGCATACTTGTGCCTCCCATGGTCGGTTGTGCTTTGCCAATCCGTGCACGGAAGCTGTGATTGGTTCAAGTGGCGGCCTGTTGCGACAATGAGTGCAGGGTGGTTGCCTTTCGCACCTGGGGCTGTTGCCGCCGAGGCCGGGTATGGCGGGATCGGGTCTGGCAACTTGGCGTTTGCGCGGGCAGTTCAATCGGCGTAACTTGGGGTGTGCGCGGCATGGATGTTGAGTTTGTGATGCAGGACGAACCGCGCCTGCGGGCATCAATCGATGTCACGGGGAACTTTTTTTTTTGGGTGCACGGGCTGATCTTGCTGGTAAACGCCTGCGGCTGGTCGTCGGATATCAAATATCACTGTGTGACCCTGTGTGACGCTGAGTTTGCGGCGTCTCGCCCCTGCGTGGTCAATATGCAGACCAAAAGGCCGTTTTCATCATGATCGACAAGCTGGAAATGCTGATTGCGCTTGCTCAGGAACGGCACTTTGGCAGGGCTGCCTCGGCGTGCAATGTGACACAACCGACGCTTTCGTCCGGTATCAAGACGCTGGAGGACCTGCTGGGCGTGCAGTTGGTCAATCGAGGTCATCGCTATCTGGGTTTGACCGCCGAAGGCGAGCAGGTGTTGCAGCGGGCGCGCAGCATCGTGGCCGAAGCACGGGCGATGCGGGCCGAGGTCGCGACTGTGCCCGGCAAACTGTCCGGTACCCTGCGGATCGGGGCCATTCCGACCGCCTTGATCGACATCCGGCGCTACACCGCGTCGTTCATGGTGCAGAACCCCCAGGTCCGGGTCCAGATCCGGTCGATGACAAGTCAGGAAATCGCGCAGGCGCTGGTCGATTTCGAGATCGATGTCGGGATGAGCTATGCAGAAGCCGACTTGAACGCGCAGGGCCCGCAAGGGCTGGATGTGCTGCCGCTGTACCGGGAACGCTATGCGCTGTTGACGGCGACACGGCCGGGGCTGCCGGTCAGGCTGGATTGGGGCGACTTGCCTGATTTCGATCTGGGTCTGCTGACCCCGGATATGCAGAACCGACGCATTCTTGATCGCAATCTTGCGCAGGCCGGGGTCAAAATCCTGCCGCGACTGGAATCGACCTCTATCCTTGCGCTGATATCGCATGTTGTCGATGCGGCGGTGTCCACCATTCTGCCGTCACGCATTGCCACGTTTTTCGCCGGTTTGCCCGACCTGACTGCCATTCCCATCGCTGAAGGGTCGACCGAAGCGGTCTTGGCCGAAGTGGCGCTGATCTTGCCGCGGGCTTCTCGTCGCGGGCCATTGTTGAAGGCTTTGGTCAAACATCTCAATCTTGATAGAAATATCAAATGACCTGACGGAAAACGGAATTTGATCCGGTGCGCGCATTGCCCTAGCAAAATCGCAACCGGGAGAACGTCGTGAGCCAAAAGCCAGCTTTGGGTGCCAGCGCCCTGTCCGCCCTGAATGAAATCCTGGCCGCCCACAAAACCACCGAGGGCGCGCTGCTGCCGATTTTGCATGACGTGCAGGCGGCCTTTGGGCATGTCCCCGCCGAGGCGCTGCCGATCATTGCCGCAGACCTGAACATAAGCCGCGCCGAGGCGCATGGGGTCATGAGCTTTTACCATGATTTCCGCACCGAACCCGCAGGGCGTACGGTGCTGAAGCTGTGCCGGGCCGAGGCATGTCAGGCCGTCGGCGCGGATGCACTGGCCGATCACGCGCGCACGCGGCTGGGTCTGAACTGGCACGAAACCACCGCCAATGGCGCGGTGACGTTGGAACCTGGGTTTTGTCTGGGGCTGTGCGCCTGCGGTCCGGCGGCGATGGTGAACGGGCGGCTGCTGGGCCGGGTTGATGCCGCGCGGCTGG
>JAUSPL010000137.1 GCA_030656535.1 Gemmobacter sp. | reverse complement strand
GGGCAACCACAAGACCCACATTGCCGCCCCCGATCACCACGATGCGTTCTTGCTTCTTTGTCGCCTTGCCGAAAATTTCCAGCGTACGTTTGACGTCGTCAGAATGGCAAAAGACATAGATCCGGTCGAGCGCGAACAGCTGATCGCCGGGTTCCGGCGCGAACAGGCGCCCGTCGCGGCGTACACCCACCACAATGGCGCGCAGGGTGGAAAACAGATCGGACAACTGCCGCAACGGGGTGTTCAAAACCGGGCAGGCCTCATCCAGCGCAAGCCCGAGCAACTGGGCCTTGCCGTCCATGAAGGCCTCGGTATCAAAGGTGGCAGGGGCGGCAATGCGTTGCAACGCGGCCTCGGCCACTTCGCGTTCGGGGGAAATCACCACGTCGATCGGCAGGTGGTCGCGGCGGTACAGGTCGGCGTGGATCGCCTCAAGATAGGCTTGCGCGCGCAATCTGGCGATCTTGCGGGGAATGGCAAACACCGAATGGGCCACCTGACAGGTGACCATGTTCACCTCGTCGGAATGGGTAGCGGCGATGATCATGTCGGCATCCCGCGCCCCTGCCCGTTCCAGAACCGAAGGGTATGAGGCAAAACCGGCAATGCCCTGAACATCCAGCGTATCGGACGCACGTCGCACCAGATCGGCATTGTTGTCCACGATGGTGACGTCGTTCTTCTCGCCTGCCAGATGCCGTGCGATCTGCCAACCGACTTGGCCGGCGCCGCAGATAATGACCTTCATGTGGTGTCCCTGACCCAGGCATTGACGATGCTTCGTCTGCGCCTTGCATGGCAGATGCGGTCCCAAAGGTCAATGTTGCGGCGCGGCATCCCGGCCAGACCCGCCGATGCCGGTGGCGCGACCACAGGGCGCTGGCTATGCTGTCTCAGGTCATTTGGTTGCGCGCAAAGGAACGGGGATGACGGTGAAGCTGGCGATCTTGATTCCCGCCGCAGGGGCATCGACGCGGATGCGTGGCACGGACAAGCTGATGGCGGACGTCGATGGCCTGCCCTTGCTGCGAAGACAAGTCTTGGCGGCGCTGTCGACAGAGGCCGCTGTGGTGGTGTGCGTGCCCCCGGATCGTCCGGCCCGAGAACAGGCATTGGCCGATCTTCCGGTGGTGCTGGTCGTGGTGCCCGACGCGGACCAAGGCATGGCCGCGTCAATCCGGGCAGGTGTCGCGGTGCTGCCGCTGGAAGTTTCGGGCGTGATGGTAGCACTGGCGGACATGCCGGACATTGGTCCCGCCGACCTTGCCGGGATGATCTGCGATTTCGCGACGGACCCGACCCGTGTTCTGCGGGCGACCACGGCCGACGGTGTGCCGGGGCATCCAGTGATCTTTCCGCGCCGCCTGTTCGCGCGACTGGCACAGGTCACCGGCGATACGGGTGCCCGAGAGGTTTTGGCCGCTGAGGCACCGCGGCTGCACGCCCTGCCCGGTCAGCGCGCCCTTACCGATCTTGACACACCCGAGGCCTGGGCCGATTGGCGCGCCCTGCGAGGCCTTGGGGCATGAAAAAAGCCGGGCCTCCCTGTGTCTGGGAAACCCGGCTTTTGCTGCATAAATGTGGGTCCAGATGAGCCATCGCCCTGCACAGCCCTGCGCAACGACGGTCCTGCCAGCCCAACAGGGCCGACATCAGGTGCCAAGCCCCCCGTTCGGGGACCTGGCATCTTGGTGCAATCTTTACTTGGTCAGCAACATTGCTTCGTGACGCTTGAGCGTCTTGCGCGCGGCGGCATACGCCTCGACGCCGGCGGGGGTCTTGAGTTCCGGGAACAACTCATAGATTTCGGTACGCTGGGCGTTGCCCATACCTTTCAACGTATAGTCGCCGGGCTGGAAGCTTTCGGTCCAGGCACCGTTCGACAAGACCACTTCGTGGCGGTCGCACATGAAGTGGATATAGGCCGTACCCGCGCTTTGAACCGGGGCGATGCCTTGGGTGCCCACAAGATGTTTGGCCGCAACCAGCACTTCGTGTTCATCAAAGTACAGCGCCGTGCGATCGTTCGCGACCAGAACCCGGTGGTTCGGGCTGACCAGCATGTCGCGCTCGGGCAATCCATTGCCCAGGCTGCCTTGACGGATCAACACCGGCCGCAAATGCGGGTTGGCGCTGAACATCGCGTGGTCCAGATCCTTGCGGCCGATCCAGCGGATTTCCTGGATCCCGTTGTCGCGGGTGATGACCTTGTCGCCGATCCGCAGATCCTCGACCATCCGCTCACCGCGCGGCGTGGCAACCATTGTGCCTGGGGTAAAGCAGGGGATCACGTTCTCGATATTCGTGAAGGTCAGATGACCCGTCACGTTGCGATCCGCATCCAGGAACTCTACGGTACCGTTTTCCGGGTTGTCCCCACTGTAAACAACGCGCAGCGGTCCGGCACCGGTCAGATCAAGCGTGTCATAGTCATCGCCCGTTTCGCCGCCGTCGATGACATCGCCTGCATTGCCGCCGATGATCACGTCACGATCAGCGCCGCCGTACACCACGTTCTGGCCTTCGCCGCCAAAAAACGTGTCGTTGCCATGTCCGCCGTGCAAGACGTCATCGCCCGGACCGCCATACAGCAGATCATCACCGGCGCCGCCATGAACGGTGTCGTCGCCCAGCCCTGCAAAGACGGTGTCATCGCCATCGCCTGCGCGCACCCGGTCGTCATTCGGCGCATCGCCCGGCAACAGCGCGTCGTTGTTGTCGATCCGGTCGCCCTGTGGGTCGCCGGTATAGGCCAGATCGATCAGGTCATTGCCCGACGTCCCGTCGACATAGCCGTCACCAACCGGGGGCATGTTGTCGCGGGTGTCTGACAGCGAAAACAGTTCGACTTCGCCGTGGAAATGTTTGTCGATGTTGTTCAGCGTGTTAGGCACAGATCGGTCCTGCGCGGCGCCAAGGATCCAGTTCTGGTTCTGGCTGCCCATGTCCATGGTCACGGTATTGGGCACATCATCCGTATAGCTGGTGCCTTGGGTCAGGTTCCCGATCACCAACTGCCCGCCGTCGCCACCCAGATCCCAGGAATAGGTCAGATTGATTTCATCGCCGGACGCCAGAAACCCGGGGCCGGTGGTATAGGTCACTGTGTTGGACGCGG
>JAUSPL010000127.1 GCA_030656535.1 Gemmobacter sp. | reverse complement strand
GGAGGCAACGATGAGCGCCAAACGCGGTCCTCGCCCGCCGGGCCAGAGGATTGGACCACCCTTTTGCGCGCCGCCAATGCGGGCGACGCCGTGGCCTATGCCACCTTTCTGCGCGTCGTTGCCCCCGTCTTGCGGGGCGTCGTGCGGGCAAGGGGGCTTGGATCGCTGGGCGAAGCCACCTGCGAGGATATCGTGCAAGAGGTCTTGTTGGCGATCCACCTCAAACGTCACACCTGGCGCGACGAAGACCCCGTGCGTCCGTGGCTTTATGCGATTGCGCGGTACAAGGTGGTCGATGCGTTTCGGGCGCGGGGACGGCGGATCGAGGTGCCGGTCGAGGATTTCGCCGAGATCTTGCCCGCCCCTGATACCCCCGACCCGACCGAGCGCAGCGACATGGACAAGATCATCGGCATGCTTGACCCCCGCGCTGCGGATATCGTGCGCGGTATCGGGTTGAACGGCGACAGCTTTGCCGAAACCGGCAAAAGGCTGGGTATGACCGAAGGCGCGGTTCGGGTGGCGCTGCACCGGGGATTGAAACGATTGGCGGCCTTGCGTGAAAGGCATGTGAAATGAAGACCGACGACCTTATTGCGGCATTGGCCGCCGACACACCCCGCGAGGCACCTGTAGCGGTGGGCCTGGTCGTTTGGGTGCTGCCCGCGCTGGGACTTGTGGCACTGGTGTTGTTTGTCACGCTGGGGCTGCGGGCCGATTTGGCGGCTGCCCTTGTGCAGCCGCTTGTATTGGTCAAGACGCTGGTGCCTTTGCTGGTTGGATTGGTATCTGCGGGTCTTGCGCTGCGGCTGACGCGACCTGCGGCGGGATTGGGGCGCTGGCCTGTGAAACTGGGGCTGGTGCTGGTCCCGCTTCTGGTCGCGGTGGCGGCGGCGCTGGCCCTGACGGCGCCGGATACCTGGCGGATGCAGGCCAACGGCAAGACGATCTGGGTCTGTCTGCTGACCATCCCCTTGATGTCGCTGCTGCCTCTGGTGGCAGGGATGTGGCAGATGCGGCGCGGGGCCGCCACGCGGCCTGCCCTGGCCGGGGCGGCGCTGGGTCTGGCGGTTGCCGGGTTTGCGACCGCGCTTTATTCCCTGCACTGCACCGAGGACAGCCCGCTGTTCTATGCCCTCTGGTACAGTTGCGCGATGCTGATCGTCGCCTTGGCCGGGCTGCTGATCGGATCGCGGACCTTGCGCTGGTAGCCGGTAGACCGCCGCACTGTGATTCGGTGCCGCGCGTGCCACGCCGCGCGGAATACACGCGCAGGATGTCCGGCCTTTGGGTCGTTCGCGCAGTGCGGTAGATTGCAGCGTCAAATGCCCCGATAGCCCGACAAAACACTGAAATCGCTTGTGAGCCGTGGCTGTTAAGCGGCTAGGTTTCAACAAAATAACGAGGGCGATGACCCCGCACAGGCATGCATCGGGCAGCGGTGACATGAACCTTGGGGGTAGTTATGACGATTGAAGATCTACTTGCGCTGCCGTTTCCAACCACTTTTGTCGGGGGCGAAGGCGCGGACAGCTTTTTTGGCGGCAGCGGGGATGAGCTGATCATCGGCCTTGGCGGCGGCGATCTGCTGTCCGGGGGCGGCGGAAACGATGGCATCATCGGGGGCGATGGCAACGACACGATTGCAGCCGGGCAGGGCAACGACACCGTGTTTGGCGGATCCGGCGATGACCAGATCCACGGCAACAAGGGCAACAACCTGCTGTATGGCGGCGATGGAAACGACCTTGTCACCTCTGGCGACCAGTCCAGCACGCTGTTTGGTGGCGATGGGGATGACGTTCTGGTGGCGCGGCTGAAATCAGGCGCAGCGCACGTGCTGACAGGTGGTGCGGGTGCCGATACGTTTGATCTGTTGTTCGCGTCGGACAGCTCGGTCACGACGACGACGATCACGGACTTTTTGCGCGGCGTTGACGGATTCAGCGTGGATGGCATCGACGACAGCGTGGTGATGAACGCCGGTGTCGCCCTTTTTGTTGAAACCGACGCCTTGCGCGTCCTGTTGCCGGGGGGCGACTCGATCCGGTTCAACGGTCAGACGGCCGAAGGCATGTTTCAGACCTACGGGTTGGCCGGAAATGATACTTTGGTGGGCGGCAATGCGGTCGACCGGCTTTTTGGCGGTGACGGCAACGACCTGATTGGCGGAGGCGATGGCCGCGATGTGATCGGCGGCGGGGCGGGCAACGACACGATCTGGGGTGATGGCGGGGATGACAGCATTTCCGCCGGGCACGGCAACGACATGGTCTATGGCGGTGATGGCAATGACGTCATCCACGGCAACAAGGGCAACAACATCCTGTTCGGAAACTCGGGGGATGACACCATCACCTCTGGCGACCAGGCCAGCATCCTGTGGGGGGGCGAGGGCAGTGATGTGTTGATTGCGCGGTTGGCCAAGGGGGCCAATCACACATTGATCGGTGGCGAAGGCGCGGATATTTTCGAGTTCCTGTACGCAGGGTCGGGCCGCAATTCCCGGGTCGAGATTACCGATTTTGAACTGAACGTGGATCAGGTCGTGATCGACGGGGTCGGCGGCGTGGACTACTTCAACACGCGTCTTCCTGCGTTCGTCGACGGCGCACAAGGGGCCATCATGACGCTGGTCACCGGTGAATCGATCCTGTTTCGCAATCTGACTGTTGCCGATTTCGCAGCAGCCTATGACGATGTCATAGGGTGATCTGACCAAGGTCCGGGCGCGGTGGGCCATGGGTCTGCCGCGGCCCGTTCAGAACCCGGACCTAATTCAACAAACGCCCTAATTGCAGAAAAGGTCGTAAACCAGTTCAATGGCTCTGCGGACCTTGGGGTCTTGCAAAGAATAAAACATCGTCTTGCCCTCGCGTCGGCACGATACAAGCCCTTCCAGACGCAAGCGCGCAAGTTGCTGACTGACCGCTGCCTGTCGGCTTTCCAGCAAGGATTCAAGTTCGGACACCGACTTTTCGCCTGATGCCAGGTGGCACAGGATCATCAACCGACCTTCATGCGACAGCGCTTTCAGAAAGGCCGCTGCTGCCTGCGCGTTTTGAAGCATCTCGTCCACAGGCGGACTGACGTGGTTGACTGCACTGTCTGCCGAAGTCAAATCTGCGTCCAAGGCATCGTCCAGTGACATCCGCGTACCGCCTTTTCAATGTATCGGTAAACTTGAATATAGCAATCTTTACGCGATTTGACAGGGTCTGGATCAGATTATTCCTGTGATACGGATCTGGATGCCACTCTTGATCCGTATGTTCAAGCCAACACGTGAAGCCCAACCAACACAAGAACCGCCAGAAACGTGGTCTCCAGCAGCAAAAGCGCCATCGCCGCGCCACCTACCCGCATCAGGCGTGGCAATGAGGTTTTCATGCCGACCGCTGCAATCGCCATCAAAAGCGCCGCCCGCGACACCGCCGCCGCCGACTCCGTCAGCCACACAGGCAGCGCCAGAACCGAGTTGAGCGTCGCCAGCACAAGAAACCCGATGACAAACCCCGGCAGCACCGGCGGACGGTCAGGCCCCGTGGCGCCGCGCAACACAACGGCTGCAACCAATACCACCGGGGCCAGCATCGCCACCCGGATCAGCTTGACCAGCGTTGCGACCTCTCCGGTTTCGACCGACACCGAAAATCCAGCCCCGACCACCTGTGCGACATCATGGATCGTCGCGCCCAGGAACACCCCCGTCAATCGCTGGTCCAGCCCGATCGTCGCCGCCAGCATCGGGTAAAAGATCATGGCAAAGGTCGACAAAACGGTCACTCCGACGACCGCAAACACCAGATCGCGCTCGGCCTTTTCGCCTTTGGGCAAGAGGGCCGCCAGCGCAAGCGCCGCCGAGGCCCCACAGATTGCCACCGCACCGCCCGTCAAGAACCCGAACCGCCGGTCCTGACCAAACAACGGAGCCGCCGCAATCCCGACCGCGATGGTCAGCACGACACCCGCCGCGACCAGCGCAAGCAACGCTGGCCCAAGGTCCAGGAACATCGCCGCGCTGATCCGCAGCCCAAGGATGGCAACGCCCAGCCGCAGAACACCGCGTGCGGCGACCTCGATCCCGGGCGCGGTCCGGGCCTCTTCGGACAGGAAGTTCAGCGCGATTCCCAGCAAGATCGCCATCAGCATCGCCGGCGCGCCATAATGTTCCGACAAGAACTGCGCGCTGGTTGCGACAATCGCCGCGACCATAAGGCCGGGCAGAATTTTGCGCCAATAGTCCGGGGTCATGAGCTTTTTCATGGCCACCCCTATATCAGTCCATCGCAAGCATGAAATGCCCGTAGCCAGCCATGCGTGTCGTTACGCCGCAGGCGTAGAAAACCGGCAACACTTTTGCGGTGCGCGATCAGACCACAGGCGGCGCTGTCAGGCCGGGTCGCCCAGGCTCAACCCTTTGTCCACAACGGTTTCCCAGCCCTGCCCAGAGGTCAACAGACAGGTAGCCCCTGATGGGAGCGTCACCGTGATCGTCCAACTCCCCGTATCCGCGCTGGAGTGCAGTTCCACCACTGCCCCCTGACCGGCAAGGCCGATCCCGCGACGTTCTTCTCCGAACCGGGTGGTCAGCGTGTTCAACACCTGATCGCGCGCGCCGCATGGGCGTTCGCCTTGGGCCCACCCGGCGTTGGTCGCGAGGATCAGCCCGGCAAAACCAAGCGAAAGTGCAAAAAGGGCGTGGACCGAAAGTTTCTGCATTGTCTTGCCTTTTCCGGGTTGGGGGATGCAGTGCCGCACCCCGGGCGCGCACGGGCCCGGGCGGGGCCTGCCCGCGTTTCAGGGGTTTTGGTGCGGGGACAGACTGCTCTCCGCCGGGAAATCTTGTCCTTGAGACGCAAAAAATCCGTTAAGGTGGCGTGCGTGCTGCGGTGCGGCACATTGGGCTTGCGAAAAGTGGCGTATCCGTGATCACTGCCGCAAGAAAATTACGCGGAGGGAATCATGACCACCACTGCTCGCCCCTGGCGTTCTGTGCTGTATATTCCGGGGTCCAAGGACCGTGCGCTGGAAAAAGCCCGCAGTCTGCCGGTCGATGCGATCATCTTTGACCTGGAGGACGCCGTCGCCGTCGAGGAAAAGCCCAACGCCCGCGCGCTGCTGGCCCAAGCCCTTGGCAACACCGATTACGGCCCGCGCGCCCGGATCGTGCGCATCAATGCCTTGGACAGCCCATGGGGCCATGAGGACGTGTACGCATTCCTCGGGGCCGAGATCGAGGCCATCTTGATTCCCAAGGTGAATTCCGCAGCCGACGTGCAGGCCGTGGCCGATCTGATCCCCGGGGTCGATCTGTGGGCGATGATGGAAACACCGCTGGGCATGCTGAATGCCGCCGAGATCGCGGCGCACCCCCGGCTGACGGGTATGGTGATGGGCACCAATGATCTGGCCAAGGATCTGGGGACCCGGTTTCGCGCGGACAGGTTGCCGATGATGGCGGGGCTGGGCTTGTGTCTGTTGGCCGCACGGGCGCATGGCGTCACCATCGTGGACGGCGTCTATAACGCATTCAAGGATGTCGAAGGCCTGCGCGCCGAATGCGAGCAAGGTCGCGACCTGGGCTTTGACGGCAAGACGTTGATCCACCCCGATCAGATTTTGGTGGCGAATGCGGCCTTTGCCCCCTCGGACTCAGAGATCGATCTGGCCCGGCGTCAGATTGTTGCGTTCGACGCCGCGCAGGCGGCAGGGCAGGGCGTCGCGGTTGTCGATGGAAAGATCGTGGAAAATCTGCATATCGTGACAGCACGGGCGACGCTGGCAAAGGCTGCGGCGATCGCTGCGTTGGAAACGGTATAAGGGGGGCTACATGATCTTGCTGATCCTCGGCGTCGCGCTTTGGGCGCTGGCGCATTTCTTTAAACGTCTCGCACCGGAACGGCGTGCCGCGATGGGCGATACGGGGCGCGGTCTGGTCGCTGGGTTGGTCCTGCTTTCCGTGGTGTTGATGGTCTGGGGCTATCGGACCGCCGAGGTGACCAATCTCTGGGCGCCACCGGCGTTCCTGACCCACCTGAACAACCTGTTGATGATTTTGGCGTTCTATCTTTATGCCGCGTCCGCGTCGAAAATCTGGATTGCGACCAAAATCCGGCATCCGCAACTGACAGCGGTAAAGATTTGGGCGGTGTCGCATTTGATGGTCAATGGGGATCTTGCATCGATCATCTTGTTCGGTGGCTTGCTGGCCTGGGCTGTTGTGTCGGTGATCTTGATCAATCGCGCACAACCCGGCTGGATACCGCCCAAGCAGGCCCCGGCGCGCAAAGAGGTCACATCTGTTGTGATCACATTGATTGTGGTCGGCGTCGTGATGGCAATCCATAACTGGCTGGGCGTTCAGCCCTGGGGGTAAGAATGAAACTCTATCGACTTTTGACCGAGGATGACACCTCGGCCTTTTGCCACAAGGTCTCTGCCGCGTTGAACAAGGGCTGGGTCCTGCATGGGTCGCCGACCTATGCGTTTGACGCGGCGCGCGGTGTGATGCGCTGCGGGCAGGCGGTCGTGAAGGACGCGCCCGGAACGTATACGCCCGAAGTAAAGCTGGGCGCACAGTAAACAGGCCGGCAGGCGCTGGTCGGGGGCAGGGCAGCCGCCCCTCTTGGCGGTCTTGGCAACGTGGATCAGCGCCGGTCGGTGGCGTCAGGGGGTGACGGGATGAAAACCAACACAGGCCGGTTCTTTGAGGACTACCGCGTCGGCGAGACGCTTGTGCATGCGGTGCCGCGCACCGTGTCGGGCGGAGAGCGCGCTTTGTATCACGCGATGTACCCCGCGCGGCATGCCCTTTATTCGTCGGATGAATTTGCCCGCGCCTGCGGCTTGCCACAAAGCCCGATCGACGACCTTGCGGCGTTTCATGTGGTCTTTGGCAAGACCGTGCCGGATGTCAGCCTGAACGCCGTCGCCAACCTTGGCTATGCCGAAGGCCGCTGGCTTGCGCCGGTTTACCCCGGCGATACGCTTCGGTCCGAGTCAACGGTCATCGGGCTCAAGGAAAACTCGAACGGCAAGTCGGGTGTGGTCTATGTGCGCACAAAGGGTCTGAACCAGCGCGACGAGACGGTCCTGGAATATGTCCGCTGGGTCATGGTGCGCAAACAGCGCGCGACCGACGCGCCCGACCCGCAGGTGCCGGACCTCGCGCGTGCTGTGTCGGCAAAGGATCTGGTGATCCCGCCGGGGCTTGATTTCACGCGCTATGACTTTCGGCTGGCGGGCGAACCGCACCGCTGGGGTGACTATGTGGTGGGCGAAAGGATCGACCACGTCGATGGGGTGACCATCGAAGAGGCCGAACACATGATCGCCACCCGGCTGTGGCAAAACACGGCGAAGGTCCATTTCGATGCAACCTTCCGCGAGGATGGCAAGCGCCTGATCTACGGCGGGCATGTGATCAGCATGGCGCGGGCGCTGTCGTTCAACGGCCTTGCGAATGCGCAGATGATTGTGGCGCTGAACGGTGGCGCGCATGCCAACCCCTGCTTTGCGGGCGACACCATAAAGGCCTGGTCCGAGGTTCTGGACCTTGCGCCGACCTCCGCCCCCGGTGTGGGTGCCATCCGGCTGCGGCTGGTCGCGGTCAAGCAGGGGGCCGCGCAGTTCGCGCTGAAGGACGCGGCAGGCAAGTACCTGCCCGAGGTTCTGCTGGACCTTGACTATTGGGCGCTGATTCCCGTCTGACCGTTCGCCGGCGGCGACATAAATGGGCAGGTCGGCGTCTGTCCGCCTTAATCATCGGCACCGGGCCGGGGACCGTGATGCTGCGGTGCAACACAGAATAATCCTTGCCGGGCCGGGATGTTAAGGGACGCGGCCCGGGCGCAGCATCACAGCAGTGTAACGCTCAGACAAAGGTCAACCATGCGCCACCTGCTTGCTTCTTCCGCACTCGCCCTTACGGTCGCCGTGCCCTCGCTGTCCGCCGCACAGGATGTGTCGGTTTCGGCCGGCTTCACCCTGACCAGCCGCTATATCGCAAGCGGCATCGAGCAGACCAAAGGTGCCGCGTTCCAGCCCTATGTCGAGGCCGAGATCAACGGGTTCTACGCCGGGATCTGGGCGTCGAACGTGTCGAAGGCCCTGTTGGGGTCGTCAAGCGAAGTTGACCTGTATGCCGGGTATCGCAACGAAGTCGGCAAATTCAGCTATGACATCGGCTATGCGCGCTACCTGTACCGTGGTCCGTCTGTGAACTGTTGTGGCGAAATCATCTTGTCGCTGGGCTATGCCGTAACCGATACGTTCAATGTCGGCGCAACCGTCAAGCATGACCCCAGCGCCTCGATCACCAACACCTCGATCTCGATGGACTTCTCGCCTGTCGACAAGATCACGCTTGCGGCGGCTGCTGGCGAGATTTCCAAAGGCGGACATTCGTATTGGTCGGTTGGTGGCAGCTATGCCCTTACCGACAACACTTCGCTGGATCTGACCTGGCATGACACCAATATCACCAAGGGTCTGGTCGTGGCATCTGTGTCGATGGACTTTTCCCTGCGCTGAATCCCGCCCGAAGGTCAGCGTTGACCTTGATTATTTGCGCTAGCGCTAACCCAAGTCTGAACCCGCCCAATGTGATCACGCGATTTTTTTTCGTGATCACATTGGGTCTTTTTCTGCTTTGCGGCAAACATTTCAAGCAATTCTTTGCCATGCCATGGGTGACAGTGGCGAAAAATCCTTTATTGAAGGTGGAAAGTCAGCGGAAAGCCTGGAGGCGTTCCGCCAGCCGGAAAGGGAACCGCAATGACCGAGGTCAAGAGGGTCGAACGACCGCTTTCTCCGCATCTCCAGATCTATCGTCCGCAACTGACGTCCATCACCTCTATCTTGACCCGGATTACCGGCAACGCGCTGATCGTCGCCGTGATCCTGGCCGTGTGGTGGCTGCTTGCTGCTGCGGTGTCGGATTCATATTTCGCGATCGCGGATGGCGTGGTCCGGTCGTGGTTTGGAAAACTGGTGTTCCTCG
>JAUSPL010000126.1 GCA_030656535.1 Gemmobacter sp. | reverse complement strand
CGGCCTCGCGCGCCTTGTTTGGCACCCATTTGTCCGTGACCGTCATGGTCGCCAGAATAACGCCTTCCTGATCGCGCAGCGCGATGTCAGTGCCGACTTCGATCTGGTCGCCAAAAGCCTGCGCAACATCAAGCGTGATCGGGATCGGCCAAAGCGTACCATCGGCGGTGCGCATGTTTTCGACGACGCCGTCATAATCGGCCTCGTTCAAGAACCCTTTCAGCGGAGAGAAACCGCCATTCATCAAAAGTTCGAGGTCGCATACCTGACGTTGCGTCAGGTCCCAGGACAAAAGGTTTCCCGCTGAGATCTTAAGTTTCTGGGCGGAATCTGCGGAAACGTAAAGCTCCGGGATCGGAGCGAGATTGGACAGGGCCATCTGATATCTCGGCTTTCATGATAATGCGGCTATGGGCGTCGTATGTCGTGCGGGGCCATAGACCTGTCGAGGGGCATATTTCAAGCGTCAATGCCGATTTGACCGCCAAAACGGACCGAAAGTCCACAGTTTCGCATCAACTCAGGCTGTTTTCAGCCGATGTACGCAGTTGCGGGGCCATCCGTTTCGACCTGCGCGCCGCACAAGGCGTTCCAGCGGAATAATACAAGGTGCCAACGGGTGGGGTCGCTTCGGGCAGTATAGATCATTCCGTCGGCACCAGCGGTGCGCACGGCGTCGGACGCCAGCCACGTGGTTGCAGGCAAACCTCGGGCGCGTTGGGGCTGCCAGGGCGTGGCTGCCTCGGCACCCGTCAGCCCCAGGGGTCGCTGAACGGACTCAAGGCGCAGGTCCAAGACCCTGGCGTTGATGACACGCAGCGGTGCCACCACTCGGGGCGGATCGCCGGGTTTCAGATAGCTGGCGACAGCGTGGCCCGCGGCCTCGGGGCTGGGCGACAGATAGAGCGCAGATTGACCCGAATGGTGAAACCGGCCCTCAGCCGATTTCACCCCTGCCAGCACTCTGGGCAGATCGTCGGCCAGGACAATCCGCCAGAACCGGCCCGCAAGCGTGGCGGGCCGCAATGTGCCCGCAGCGTGGTCGGGGCCGGGAATTTTCAGTGCCCGGCAAGAAACTTTTCGGCATCCAGCGCGGCCATGCAGCCCATGCCCGCCGAGGTGACCGCTTGACGATAGATGTGGTCCGTGAGGTCGCCCGCCGCAAATACGCCGGGTATGCTGGTGCGTGTCGAACCCGGCTCGACCTTTACATAGCCGCCATTGTGCAGTTCCAACTGGTCCTTGACCAGTTCGGACGCGGGGGCGTGGCCGATGGCCACAAAGAACCCGGCGCAGGGGATGTCCGTCGTGGCGCCGGTGTTGACGTTGCGTGCCCGGACTGCGGTGACGCCAAGTGGCGAAGAATCCCCCAAGACCTCATCAACCGAGTGGTTCCACAAAACGGTAATCTTGGGGTTCTTGAACAGCCGGTCTTGCATGATTTTTTCGGCACGAAAGCTGTCGCGACGGTGGATCAACGTGACCTTTGACGCAAAGTTGGTCAGGAAAAGGGCCTCTTCCACTGCGGTATTGCCGCCACCGATTACCACGACCTCTTTGCCACGATAGAAGAATCCGTCGCAGGTGGCACAGGCTGACACGCCGAAGCCCTTGAACTTTTCTTCGGACGGCAGGCCCAGCCATTTCGCCTGTGCGCCGGTCGCGAGGATCACCGCGTCGGCCGTGTAGGTTGTGCCGCTGTCGGCCTGGGCGGTGAAGGGGCGGGCAGACAGGTCGAGCGATGAAATATAGTCCGAGATGATCTCGGCCCCCATTTCCTTGGCGTGATGCTCCATGCGTACCATCAGGTCCGGGCCCTGCACGGTGGCATCACCGGGCCAGTTTTCCACTTCGGTCGTGATGGTCAACTGCCCACCCGGCTGCAAGCCCTGCACAAGGATCGGGTTCAGCATCGCGCGGCTGGCATAGACGGCGGCGGTATAGCCTGCGGGGCCAGACCCGATGATCAGAACCTTGGTATGGCGAGTATCGGTCATCGGGGGTGTCCTTCGCGATGCAAACAGAGGTCGCATCCATATATCCGTCGTAGTGTCGGACGAAAACCCCTTGCGGCACGGGGAGACGCGCGCCGTTGCGTGTGTCGATATAGGGTATCTGCTTGAAACTTTGTTGCGCAAAGTTCGCCAAAAGCATAAGTATCGCCCCGAACAGGAGACTTACACATGGCAGGCGCGAAACTCGACCCGATTGACCGGCACATTCTTGCGGAATTGCAGGCGGACGGGCGAATGACCAATGTGGAACTGGCCAAGCGGGTCGGGATTTCCGCGCCACCCTGCCTGCGGCGGGTACGCACGTTGGAAGAGGCGGGGTATATCCGCGGCTATCATGCCGACATCAACCCGCGCGAACTGGGGTTTGAAGTGCAGGTGTTTGCGATGGTGCGGTTGCACAGTCAGGCCGAGGTTGATCTGTCGGCCTTTGAGGCGCTTTGCCGGTCCTGGCCATTGGTACGCGAGTGCCACATGTTGAATGGCGAAATTGATTTCATCCTGAAGTGCGTCGCGCCGGACCTGTCAACGTTCCAGAGCTTTCTGACCGGGTCCCTGACCGCAGCCGCGAATGTGGCCAGCGTCAAGACCTCGCTGGTCATCCGCGGCGCCAAGGATCTGCCGGGGGTACCGTTCGAAGTTCTGGAAGAGCGGCTGGCGCAGCAGGCCTGATGTGTACTTTGTCTGGTTGGCCGGGCAAGGGGGCCGCCCTCGGGGGCATCGAGCCCCCTAGAGCGGCACTGGCGCGGATAGAGGGCCCTTGAGATGCCCTGTGACAGCCGCTGAGCAGCAGAGACATTGTCAGATCATGATTTGACTGGGCCGGTTAAAAACTCGAAAGGCGACCCCTTTGCCGTGCAGTTCAGAGGGGCACGGCCGGGGTCGCCTGTTCCGAGCAATCAGTCTTCAGAGCCGGGTTCGCAATTTCTTGCGCATCCTGTAGGGGCTTTAGGGCCCCCACGGCCCTGATCAGAGGGACTGTGTCAGGAGAATGTGGCCAAATCGGGTGGCCTTGTCAAAGTTAATTCGCAATTTGCCTGCAATTTGAACAATGTCACGCCTTGGTATGGGATTGTTTCCGAAAGCCGTAGGGTGGCAGGCGATTTGCGCCGCAGACTCGGGCATTCTTGCTGCGCGGCGGCTGATCCATTGCCCAAAACGGTTAACGGCCGGGAAAAGTCCCGACCGTTCTGGCAGATCTGATTCGGGGTGCGACCTTGGGCCGTGCGGCGGATTGCCCCTAGCGCACTGCCCGCGCGGTTGGAGTGGCGGGGACGGTCAGAGCGGCCGGTTTACGGCGTGCGCCGCGCTCAAAGGGCAGGGCAGGCAACGACTGGGTGCTTGCTGCGATTACGGACTTCAGCCAGCGGCGTTCGGTTTTCATCAGTCTGATCCTTTCTGCATCGTGTCTGGCCGTTTCTATCGGCGTTGGGATCAGTATACCGGGCAATGCGGCGACCTCGTGGCCGGGGTTGGGCCGAAAGGGAAAGCCCGGTGGCTGCAGGGCCGATCAGATTCCACTTGAATTGTTGTGGATTTCTTGGGCAATGCTGATCAGGACGCGCGATTGTCTCTGTATTTCGGGCAAAATCGGGGCAACTTCTGCCATGATCTGGGGGCGATCGCGGATACCGCACCGCCAAGGCGCGGCGCTAGAGCCGAATCGCTGAAATCAGCCTGCCGTAGTCCGCCTCGTTCAAGTGCTGACTGCGGCGGTAAGAATAGAACCGCTCGGGGTCACGATAGGTACAGTGCCGATTCCATTCGGCGTGTCCGACGCCCGCCTGACGCAGGCGGTGAAGGCCATAGCCGGGCAGATCGAACTGGGCGCGGTCGCCGGCACCAGCGGCGAAAAATCGCGACAGGTCCGGGTCTTCGTCCAGAAACCGCTGGATGAACTCGGGGCCGACTTCGTAGGCTGCCTGGCTGATGGAGGGGCCGATGACGGCCGTGATGCTGGCTCGATCAGCGCCCAGCCTTTCCATCGCGCCCAATGTGGCTTCTAGAACGCCATCAAAGGCCCCGCGCCAACCGGCATGGGCGGCGCCAATCACACGGGCGTGCGGGTCGAAAAACAGCACCGGTAGGCAGTCGGCGGTCAATACGGCGAGCGCGATGCCCGGGGTCGCGGTGACCAAAGCGTCCGCACGCGGCCGGTCGATCAGCGGATTGCTGATGATGACCACATCCGCCGAATGGACCTGACTGACGGTGACAAGCCGCTCTGGCGTGACATCCATTGCCTGCGCAACCCGGGCCCGGTTGATCGCCACCATCTCGGCCATGTCGGACGACCCCGGCCCACAGTTCAATCCCTGAAATATCCCGGAGGAAGCCCCGCCCCGTCGGGTAAAAAAGCCGTGTCGCACCGGGTGCAGCGCGTCGGATTGGATCGGGTCGAGGATCACGGATGGCGTCACGGGGCAAATCCAGCTGGAGGGGGCGTGTCGGGCGGGCAGATCGCCATGGCTTGGAACAGGGTTCCCATTTCTGACGGATGGGTCAATCGGTGAAGCGCTTTTGCGTGGCTGTCAAGCGTTGCGCCAATCATGTGACGGGCCAGAGCCTGCGCGCGCGGCCCAATGCCAAGGCGGTCCAGCAGCAATCCTTGGCCTATGGGTCCATGGACGCAGGCTCCGGTCGCGGTGGCTGCGTTCGCCAACGGCTCAAAATCGACGTGCGCCGTCAAGTCGGCTGTCCCTGGGGATGCCAGCGGGTCAGCATAGGCATGCGCGCGCAGGGCCTGAAACGTGTCGCCCTTTGAGCGCCAGCCGCCATAATCGATGACCATCGCGGCACCACCCTGCGTGGCGATGCGGCTGGCGATGGCCGTCACGACCGGGATGCCCGCAGGGCAGGTTTCCACGACATCGCCGGGGACCGTGTCGGCCAGCCTGCCGGACAGACTGGCCAGATTGGCGGGGGCGGACCTGCCCAACACCACTCGATCACCATCCAGCCCGACCATGGTTTCGCACCAGCCGTCCGGGTGGCGTGTGAACTGCCGAATCGGCAGGGCGTCGAAGAATTCGTTGGCGAGGATGAACAACGCGGAGTCTGGCAGGTCATCCA